>JAYSYX010000338.1:0-8043 GCA_043727235.1 Bacteroidota bacterium | reverse complement strand
TGATAACAATACAAAATGTATCAGCACAGGTAACGGGATATATGATCACAGGGTCAGTAATTGATTCTTCTTCTTCAAAACCTATTGAATTTGCAGCAGTAACCCTCACATTACAAAGTGATTCGGCAATAATTAACGGCGGAATTACAGACGCAGAAGGAAAATTTACAATGAATATTACAAATCCAGGAAATTACATGCTTCATTACCGTTTTATCGGATATACAGAGACAAGTAAAAATATAGAAATTAAGCCTGGAATTCCTGTTCATTTTGCAGGTAAAATGATCCTTCATCAAAATGCAATGGCATTGGATGGAGTTAATATCACTGCTGAAAAATCGTATTTTCAAAATAGCATAGATAAAAAAGTATATAATATTGAAAAGGATATTGTTGCCTCTGCAGGTTCAGCATCCGACGCATTGCAAACAATACCTTCAATAGTAATTGATATTGATGGAAATATCAGCCTCAGAGGAAATGAAGGTGTTATTATTTTTATTGACGGAAAACCTTCCGGAATAGTTGGAAGCAATATGAACGCAATTCTAGAACAAATTCCTGCAAGTTCCATCGAAAGTATTGAAGTGGTTACAAACCCATCTGCCCGTTACGAAGCGGAAGGAAATTCGGGGATCATAAACATTGTTTTAAAGAAAAATAAGAAAGCAGGATTAAATGGAAATGTTACTGCAGGAGTTTCAACAACTCCAAAATATGAAACGGGAGTATCGCTGAATTTCAGAAATCAGAAATTTAATTTCTATTCCAATTACAGTTATGTGAACGATGATCGCGATGGTTCAGCAACCATGTTCAGAAAAACATTTGATGTTGATACTACATTTTATTTGAATTCGATAAGTAACTCTAATTCAAAATCGCAAATGCATATGGCGCGCACAGGATTGGATTATTATGTAAATGATAAAACCACAATTGGTATTTCAGGATCTTTCCATACCAGTATGTCGGAAAGGTTGGAAGACGTAGATTATTCCTTTCTGGATCTCGACAGTGTTTTAACATCTACAAGTATTCGCAATACCCTAAGCAATAATACAGGCAGCAATTACAATGTTGGAACTACATTCAGAAAAACTTTCGAAAACCCTAAACACGTATTAACGGTGGATGCATTTTATTCAAAAGGCGATGGCAGCGACGAAAGTAATTACGATGAAAAATTCTTTGATTCGGGTAATATGTTAATCGGAGATCCTTTATTACAATTTGTATCAAGACCTTCAATAAATACTGATGCAAGTATTGCCACTGATTATGTTCGCCCTTTTAAAAACGGCAATCAGCTGGAAAGCGGAATTAAATATACAAAGGAAATAAAAGACAATACTTTGTATTCTGAATCCTTTGATGATATAATAAATGATTGGGATACTGACGACTCGCTTAATAATCAGTTTATATATAATGAGGATGTTGTTGCGGCATACCTGATCTGGAATTCAAGTTATAAAAAATTTGGATATCAAATTGGATTAAGAGCTGAACAAACCTATACAAATTCTGAACTTGTTACAACAAATGAAGTTTACAACAAGGATTATTTCGGTTTGTTCCCAAGTGCTCATGTTGCATATAAATTTGATGAAACAACAGAACTTGGAGCTAGTTACAGCAGAAGGATTGACAGACCAAATTCATGGTTTTTAAATCCCTTCCCCGATTATTCCGATCCCTATAGTTTCAGAGTTGGTAATCCATTTTTAGAACCGGAATATGAAAATTCTTATGAGATCGCATTTACAAAAGATTTCAAAAAACATTCCCTTTCTGCATCGGTATATTACAATCAAACCTTAAATGAAATTTCTCCTTACTCTGTTGTTGATACGGAAGGCATTTCTGTCATGACCTTTCAAAATTATAACAACGAAGAAAAATACGGAGTTGAATTAGTGGGGAAAAATGAATTCTATAAATGGTGGAATATTACCTCCAGTGTCAATTTTAATCAGACTTTAGTGAATGCAGAAAATCTGGAGGCAGGATTGAACAATTCTCAATTTACCTATAATATCCGGGTAATGTCTTTCTTTCAGATATTAAAACAAACTGCTTTTCAAGTAACCTTCAGTTATAATACTCCATGGACCTTCGCTCAGGGAGAATCAGAACCTATCTACTTCGTGGATGCAGGATTAAAATCAGATTTTTTCCAGAATAAACTAAGCCTAAATCTTAGTATGAGCGATGTTTTCAATACGAGAATTTGGGAAGGATATAGTGAAGGTATTAATTTTTATTCCGAGTATTCCAGAAAACGTCAATCTCAGATCGGGACATTAAAACTTACCTATAAATTTGGCCAGCAGGATAATAAACGCAGAGGCGGAAGAATGGAAGAAAATTATGATGGCGGTGGTATTGAAATGTTTTGATTCGGGACATCATTTGATCATTTCAACGAGACAATCCACGAACAGATCGTTGTCGTTCAAACTTTCCACCAGCTGAATTTTCTCACCGCCAAATTCTTTAAATATGGTATCGTATTCCACACCTATTTCGTAAATTGTCTCGAGACAATCGGCAACGAAAGCCGGACTAAATGCAAGAATTTTTTTAATCCCCTGTAATGCAAGTTGTTCTATTACTTTATCTGAATAAGGTTTTATCCATGGTGTTTTTCCCAATCGCGATTGAAAACATACGGTATATTTTTCCCTCGGAATATTTAATGAATTTGCAATTGCCCTCGCTGTTTCAAAACACTGGGCGCGATAACATAAATGATTCTTTTGAGTCAAATTATCGCAACAAGAATCGGTGAGGCAATTAAATTCAGGCAACGATTTTATAATTTGTCTCTCCGGTAATCCGTGAAAACTGAATATAATATGATCATATCCATTTGGTTCGTATTTTTTTGCGATCTCACAAAAGGCTTTAATAAAAAGTGGTTGTTGATGAAAACTTCCGGTAAATCGCAATTCGGGAAAAACAGGATCATTTTTAATGATATTCATTACTTTTTCAACTACTGAACCATTTGCGGCTGAGGAATATTGAGGAAAAAGTGGAATTACAATTATTTTATTGCAATTCGCTTTTTTTAAAATTTCGAGACCCTTGTTAATTGAGGGACTTTGATATCGCATTGCTAATTCCACAAGAAAATTCCCACCCAGTTTTTGCTGTAATTTTGTTTTGAGCAATTGACTGAAGGATAATAAGGGTGAACCGTTTTCTTTCCATATTTTAGCATACAATTTAGCGCTTTTTGGTGCCCTAAAGGGTGCTATGATACCCCTGACAAGTAAATTGCGCTGCAGAGCAGGTATATCAATCACTCGTTCATCCAATAAAAATTCCTTTAAATATTTTCTGACATCAGGAACTGATGGCGAATCCGGTGTTCCGAGATTTACTAATAAAATACCTGTTATTTGTTGCATGAAAAATAATAATTAATACAAAGTTACAGCCTAAGAAATAATGGCACTTCATTTTTAAATAAAAAAAAATTAAAATTTTACTTAATCCTTTATAAATCTTGTTACATATTTTCCGTCTCCACTTTGCAATTCTATTAAATATATTCCCGAAGGATAAGCCTGGAGATCTACATTAAATTTGTAGGAACCTTTTGAAAGATTGCCAGAATATAATTGTCGGGAATTGGCACCGGTTATTCCAATTATACTGATCTCCATAAATTGACTTTCAGGAACATTAATATATACATTTATAAAGTTTTTTGCAGGATTAGGATAAGCAGAAAATGAGTAAAAATTTTCATCCATTAAATTATCAGCATTAACAATTGTGGTGTCAATGCAAGGTTCAAATGCGTGGTTACCGGGGGAACCGCCGGGACAAATAATTGTCCAGTTTGTGCCGCTGTTCATCTTGCCTAAGGAATCGACTATTTCCAAGGTATAATTTCCACCATCAGGAGCAAGAGGCCAGGGAGAGAGATCATGATAATTTACGGATAATGATAAAATTCCGTTGGCATCATACATTCTTATCCATTCGCCATTGTTCCCTAAATTAAAATTAAATGATGCATTGAAATTAGATACAAGAGGGTAGGCTGCAGTAAATTTTGCTTCAGTTTGTGCCAAAACCAAATTTTCTGACGGGTTTAAAATATTTCCATCGGGAATTAAAAATTCATGTGTAACTCCAATGGAGTCATCCATAAACTTCCATCCGCTAATATCAACAGTTTCATCCGAAATATTTCGCAATTCAACCCAATCGTCGCTGTCGAAATCGCCACCTGAATTATAATTTATTTCGCTGAAAATAATTGGGTCATCACAGGGATTATAGGGTTCCCCTGGAGATCCGCCTATACATCCGTCGAACCAATTATCCGGATCATTCAGTTCTAATGCAGGATCAAATAATTCCATGGTCCTGCCCTGCCCGTCAGCGCCACCTGGCCAGGGAGCATCATCGAGATATGAAAATTCTATTTTGAGATCATTATGAATATCATAAACCCGAATTGTTTCAGAGGTATTATTTAATCCGAAGCCGAGTGGTCCCATTACATTAATTACATCAGGATGTTGGGTTTCAAAGAGGGCAAGATCCACTGCAAAAACTAATCTCTCATTTGCACCTAACACGCTGCCTTCAGGGATAATATAAATATGTAAAGGATCAGCATCCTTTATTCTCCATCCAGATATATTCACAGCTGCAATTCCGTGATTCCATATTTCTAACCAGTTACCCGCATTAACAGTTTCTTCGGCATTATAATTAATTTCACTTACAACAATTTCTTCAGGCATTGGAGCACCTTCAAAATAAGCTGTAAAAGTTTCGTTTGCTGAAATATTAGATAAAAAGGTAAATATTAAAGAATCTACGATAAAAGGATTATCACCCCAATGTGAAAATGTATAACCGGTATTTGCTTCTGCGGTAATTTGAACGGGAACTCCATCAAAATAAACACCTGTCCATGGCATATCAAAAATGGTAAGAGTACTGATTTTTATTCTTCCGGCTCCAGGCGGAGAACATTCTAATGTTATATCCACCTTGTCACTAAGTGAGAATGCCGAATTTATTTGATTGCGAACATAGTCGGAACGCACTTCAAAATCATTTCGTAATTCTTCGCGATAATCGTAAAAAGTAGCAAGTTGTTCCCCGAGAGGACCTCCACCCCAGAGCAATAACTGACGGGGAAATTCAGGCATCAATTCTGTAAACATACTATCCTCCATGGGGAGTGTTCTTTCCGGTAAGAAAGTAGAATTCATGAGGTCGGCATAACGATTAACAAAATAATCGTGATAAATTGGATTTTGCAATAATTTCGCCAGTGGTTCAATGTATAATTGTGTCCCGAATAAACCGCTTATCAGATCAGATGTTTCATCAGACCAGGAACCAATTCCCAATCCGAGTTCCACATCAATTAATGCGTATTTCCATTTATTATCACCACCTCTGTCGCGCCAGGCTTTTATATTATTATAAGGCCAATCATAATTTGCCATCCATGTTTCTGCTGCGATATAATCCGTAAAATTTTTAAGGTCGAGAATGGAATCTGCAATAAAATAAAATTCAGGGTCTTCCGGTGTGGGATAACTTCCTAAATAATCACGCATTTCTATAAAATCGGTATCTGAACCACTTAATGTGCGAAGTATTAATCCATACCAATAACTTAAGGTAAGCAGATCAAGGCTATCCTTTTCTATTCCAAGCGCATGATCAAAATGTCCTTCATCCAGTTTTGTGCGCAATTCATAATAGCCAAAATATTCTCCATTTAAAAATACAACGATAGGTTCATATGCCATGTGTTCATTATAAGTTCCTTCCGTGGTTCGAACCATAAATGCATCCTTGTAGGGAAGTACATTACTCATATTACTTCCATTGCGCAAATAAAATGTTTCATATTCATCAACTGCCCATCTTCTTTTTACTAAAGGATAATTTAAAGTTCCGTCGCCATAAGCAGCATTATCCAATTCAACCCGCATACTGTGCTGAGGAAGTGACCGACTTCCACCTGCTCCGCCATCTACTTTAAGCGCAATATTTTGTTCAAATGCATTGTATTGCAAAGAGTCGAAATATTCGATATAACTTGCCTTTTTCCAATCAGTCCACCAGTTGTCAAATATTCCCTGATCGCCGTATAAATTATTATTATTTGTTGTAATTGAAACTACAGGTACTGTAATATTTTCATCAATAAAAAAAGTATTCGTAGCAGTTTTGCCGGGCAATAAAATTCCTGCCGGATCGAAATTTCTTGCTTTAATTACGGTTGTATTATCAATTGTGATCGGATTTATATAAAGTGGGTCAGCTAATGTTGGCACTTCTCCATTTAACGTATAATGCAATTCTCCTCCTGCAGGAATAATTATTTCTATAGTTTGTTCTCCGACATAGAATCCTGCATCAAGTGTAAATGTTGCAATGCCCTCGGTATATCCTGTATAATACATTCCCGAATTACTATAGCCTGGTGTTGGAGTTGTAAATATTGCTGTGATGGGAGATGCATCTGTAATACATGCAATGGAATGATCTGCTTCTTCAACAGAAACAAAAAGTGTGTCGATTGTTATTCCGGAAATATTTGTGAGATAAACTGATTCTCCTTCCGGATTTATTTTAAAGTTTGTATGTAAATTTTGAGAAACAGCAAGTAAAGGAAACCAGGGTGGCAGGATATCGGTCCAAACTATTTCCTCCACTTTAACTCCCAAGGATAAAAATGGTCGTGCAGTAAGATCACTTGAACCTTCTGTAACATTATGTACTTCCACGGCTAAAACATTTGTGCCTTCTACTATCCATGATTTAAATAATAATTCATCAAAAATAAAATGTTCAGGTACTACACCATAATACATTGCCGCCTCATGATCTACACCGGAAAGTTCATCATATTCAGGTGAACCTTCTGCAAATCCATTTAATGCAATTACATTTCCGTTTAAATATGCAATAAATCCATCATCATAATCTATACTTAACATTGCATTGGCAATTTCGGAGCTATCTTCTATATTAAATTCATGTCTTAAATAAACGCTTAGAGATCCCTCAGGGATAGTTGTGCTATCGTCATCATCGCCATATCCAACACTTGCCTGACCGTCCAACCAACCCGAGTCATCAAAACCTGGCATTATCCAATCTGAAGGAGTATCACCATCAGGAACAATAAATTTCCACATTGTTTCATCATTTACAGGTTGCTCCCAATGATGAATTGTATTGTCAGGTTTGCGATCTTTTCCTGAAGTAAATAGAATAAGAAATTGCCCTGCTTCCAATAGAATATCAGGGAACTGCCATTTAAAAAGGTCGGAACTGTCATCAGATATACCGTAATTAAAAAGTGATACAGATGCAGGATCCGGGTTATAAAGTTCTATCCACGAAGGATTATCGGCATCTTCATCGTAAATAAGAGTACCATTTTTGTTGGATCCCTCATTAATAACGATCTGGGAATTCAGCCGGAACCCGAAGGTTAAAAACAGAAAAAATACGATAAAACGCTTCAGTGTATACATGAAGTAAAGTTATATAAGTAACAGGTTACAAATATAATTCACAACAACGTAATAACAACATAGTTCATCCGGGCTCCTTAAACCATATTTCAAGAAGTATTAATCAAAAAAAATGTGTAGCTATTATTTATCCGTAAATTTATATCCAACTCCTCTGATGGCATGGAAAAAAACGGGGTTTTTGGGATCTGATTCAAAATATTTTCTAAAAGCGAGAATAAAATTATCAATTGTTCTTGTTGATGGATATACATCGTACCCCCAAACAGTTTGTAATATCAGCGAGCGCGAAACAACTTCATTTTTTCGGTCAATCAATAGTTTTAATAATTTTAATTCTTTATTAGTGAGTTTAACATCGCCATTTAATCCTTTGGCTTCATAGGTAACAAAATTTATTGTGTTGCCTCCAAATTCGTATTCATGAAATTTATCTTCAGCAGGATTTTTTGATGAACGTTTCAAAAGGTTAAGTATTCTCAATAATAATTCTTCGAGATTA
>JAYSYX010000337.1:0-8044 GCA_043727235.1 Bacteroidota bacterium | reverse complement strand
TAAATCGCTAACAGATAATAAAATTTTTAATGACCGGTCGTCTTATTTAATGAAGATAGCAGCTGCAAGTTTTACGGATTACCTGATAACGGAGTATTCTGTAAAAAATATTTTTCTTCAGGAATATCAAAACATGAGTGCAGCAGACCTGAATAAAAATTTTGATCTTGATGCTGCTTGGAAAACCCATATTACTGCTCAAACCACTGAATATAAAAATTCAAGTCCATTAATTCCTGCCGACAACGATTTTCTAATGGGATTTAATTTTGCACATGAAGGTTATCAGGTATACAATGGATATTTAGGCTCCGAAGCGAATCGTTCCATCAAAAAACTGAAAGAGATCGGCGTTAATTCCCTCACAATTATCCCGTATTCCGGTTTTCGATCCATGACGGAACCTTCTCCAATTAAATTCTCAACAAGTGCAGGTTCTGAAAATGATGCAAGTATCATTCACGCTGCATATGAGGCGCATCAAAACGGAATGTCCGTAATGCTCAAACCTCAATTGTGGAGTTGGTTGGGCTGGACCGGAGATATAACAATGCAATCGGAAAAGGATTGGAAACTATTTTTCGAATATTACGAACAATGGATAATTCATTATGCATTAATGGCAGAATTATATGATATGGAAATGTTTTGTATAGGTGTGGAATTTCAAAATGCATCCCTATCTGAACACAATAAATGGGATATATTATTTGAAAAGGTGAGAAAAATATATTCAGGAAAAATTACCTATGCTGCAAATTGGGGAACAGAATTTGAGACCGTTTCTTTTTGGGACAAACTGGATTATATTTCCGTAAATTGTTATTATCCACTCAGTGCGAAAACGAACCCGACTGACGCTGAATTATTGACTGCCTTCGAGAAAAATCTCGATATAATAGAACTCGTTCACACAAAATATAATTTACCGGTTTTATTTACTGAGATCGGTTTTAAAAGCATTGCTTCTCCATGGATAAATCCACATAAAGATGCCGATGAACAGGAATATAGTGAAGAAGCCCAAAAACGTTGTTATCTAATTATGCAACAAGCTATGGAGGATGAAGATTGGATCAAGGGTGTATATTTATGGAAATGGCCAAGTTATATGCAATTTTCTAAGGAATACGAAAAGGATTTTAATCCGTGCGGAAAAGAAGCAGAGGATGTGGTAAAAAATTGGTTTTTAGGAAAGAATTAATACAGATCAATACGCACAATCGGCCTTATATAAGATCATATAATCTACTATGGATTGTATAGCCGATGTTTTCATATCTCTTTTTAATGATCCATCCTGAACTACTGCACTTGTAAGTGTCCACACTTTACAAAAATCAGTATCCATGGCCTTTTGAGCTTTGGCCATAACAAGAATTAAATTAATTGTATAACTGCTTTTCTTTTTCGCTACTGCCATTTCGAGAATATTTATTGCTTCATCTACAACAAAATAATCATCCATGGCGATAATATATCCCAAACACATTAATTCATCAGCACTCAGGTCAGTTAAGTTAAGTTTTTCAGTTGTGATACCTTGTGATTTCGCAAGATATTCTTTAAATTTATCCGCATTACTGTTCCCATCGTAATTCCAGCCTATCGCATTAATTACTGCGGCCTTTGCATCAATAGGATTTTCTTTATTTAAAAGAAAGGCTGCAACTTCATCATTCAACTCCCGTGAAATTTCCGCCTTTGAAACTATATCATATTCGTAATATGATGACGCAAAATAGGTAGAAGTCAATGGAGAATCGGCCTTAACCGCAGAAACGAAAAGGCATAGTAATATCACGAAATATATTCTGTTTATGTGAATTATCATTTTGTAGGAAGTTGAATTAATTCGGGATGTTGATAAAGATAATATATAATAGGGATGGTGATCAATAATGCAATTATAAGCGGGATTATTATTTTTCGTTTATCATATTTATAGCCTTTTCCGATAAGATGATTCCACAACAATTCCGAAAGGATCAATGCCCCACCAATTCTGATCAAAATTGCTGCAAAACTTCCTGGAGGGAGAATGTAATAGGTTATATATCCGGCAAAAGTTGTAAAAACCAAAGAAAAGAGTATCACCTGCCAAACTGCCTTTTTATTAACCCGCCAAACATTCATCGCCAACATAATCCCGCCAAATAATGGCGAAAAAAAGATCGTAAATGCAAGAATTACTGTTTGAGAATAAAGTGTTGGCAAAACCACTTTTGCCTCTTCAGGTGGGTCATTTACCACAATAGCTTCCTCTACTACTATTCTTGCAGCAATAGAAGACCTAAGGGCATCAGCTCCCGGAAAATAAAGTTTCCTCTTTTCACATTCATCCAAAACAGCGAGTATCATTTCGTCCAGATACATGGCCTCATTGGCTTTCAGCGCTGTGATCAGGTCTTCATCAGGCATCCTAGCTACCACAAGCTTATAACTATTTTCCGCCATACCTGCTTAATTTATATTTTTGCACGATCAATTACTATTATGAATGTAAAATTACCGCTAATTCTTTGTTTTTTCTATTGCTCAACGCTCTCTGCTCAATCAAAATACACCACAATTGGCCTTTTTAACTTTGCAGGAGCTTTACCTATACCCGACAAATATGAATGCGGCCCCGGACAATTAACGAAGGATGGTGGTCATTTTATTTTAGGATTAACAGAAGGAGATTTTGAAAATGGATTCGACTTACTGTCAAATATCTACTTGTACAACCTAAAGTTACCGTCAGAAACTCCTGATATCAAAAATTTCGGTTTACCTGCAGCAGTAGATTCCATTCGTTATTTTCAATGCAGTGGATCGCAAAAGGAACAGACTCTCATTTATGTTGTTAACGAAATGGGTAGCTGGAATGATAATGACCTGGGTCTGGCAGAAAAAAAATCGGATGGCTCCTACACTAAAACGAGGATGCTTAACGAAATAAACGATCCTGCTTTAAGTGATGCATATCCTTGGATATCAGCGGACGGTAAACGATTGTTTTATTGTCGTGATTTCAAATTGTTTTATACAGAACGGATCGATAACAATACAATATTCAATAATCCGGTTCCGCTTGATTTTGAAGGTGAAGTTCTTCTTGAAATCGTTTCCTGCTGGTTAACACCTGATGAAAAAAATTTATTTATTATAGCAAATAATCAAATATATAAAAGTTCCCGGAGATCACGATCCGACCCATTTTCTTTCCCCGAATTGTTTACCAACGAATTTAAAGATTTCTTTTTTATCGCCGGAATGAGTTTTATGTCCGATAAAAAAACGATGTATCTATACTATTCAGATGAGGACACACAACAGATATTAACTTACAAGTTAAAAAACGGAAAAGCCTGGTAAAGCCACTAAACATATATTGTTATTCACTATTTTTTATACTGTTTACAGCATGCAATTCTGATGCAGATGCGCCCGATTATAGCAATTTTAATCATATTGTAAAGAGGGGTGCTTTTGAAATATACCTTCCGAAATATCTTAAACCGGATAAAAAAATAAATCCACGCGCCGTAGTGGCATATGCTGACTCATCAAACAATACAATTTTTATGATAATAAAGGATCAAATTCCCAATACCGCTGATGAGCAAATAACCATCGAAATTGAAAACTATTTTAACTTTGCACAATTGGCGATCTTTAATACATTAAATGACCCAAAAGAATCGAATAGAGAAAATATAACACTAAATCTGAATGAGGCAATATTTGCAAATATAGAAGGTAAATATGGGGACCAAAAAGTATACTATTGTCTTACTGTAGTAAAAACAGAAGATTATTTTTATCAGTTAATTGGATGGACTCTTTACAAATTAAAAGATTCAAAGGGAAATGACCTCCGCGACGCTGCATTTTCATTTGCTGAATTGAACTGAATAGTATATGCAAACATTATCTTTGTAAAAATTGATCGAAATGATGAGATATTTTTTTGTAGTGGTAATATTTTCACTTGCTTGCACTTTTTCTTCCTGTAAGGAGAAACAATCATTAGTTATACCTGACACCAAAGAGCTTTTTTATGGAAAAATCGTTTATAGTTCGGAAATTGAAAGTGACGATTCGGTATTTATAATCAATATGGAGGCAATAAGTCCCTATAAAATTGAAATATATGTTGACGAAAATAATTTTCGTATGATAGAATATGGCGGACTATCCCATAGCAATTTGATCTTAAATAAAACCGTAAAAGCGGCATGGCAATTAGATACCATTAAAAAGCTCGCTTACCTTGGCGATTATTCAGATCTTGGCGATCCAAATTCGGAATTAAGGGACCTGATGCCCGATCACTTCAAACCACTTGTTGAAGTAACCAATGAAAAAGAAGTTATCCTAGGTCACCCTTGCACCAAATATAAAATTCTCCGTTCAGGATTTATCCCGAACGAAAATGAAGCATTTATGTGGGTAGCTGACGATTTTCGTATTCCTGTATCGCGATATGATATACAAACGGAGATAAATCATGCCGCGGTTCCTGCACCACTTATTATTGGATATGAGGATGGCGCAATAATGCGATTAACGGTTAAATCAAAATCACATACACGCAGTTTCGAAATTATCGAACTTCAAAAAGATTTTTTTCCTTCCGGTATATTTAGTATTCCTGAAGGGTATCAGAAAAAATAAGTTTATGAATGGAATACTATTTTTTTGTTCAATCACCTTTCTTTTTGCGATAGGAAACTCTCAAAATAATTATTCAATTGAAATAGTACATCAGGATATAAATACGAGTTTAAGAGGTTTATCTGTAGTAAATGATTCCATAATCTGGACAAGCGGAAGTAATGGTTATGTGGGAAGATCCTTAGATGCAGGAAAAACCTGGGAATTCAAACAAATACATCCCTACGACAGTGCCGAATTCAGAGATATTGAGGGTTTTGATGTGAATACTGCAGTTGTAATGAGCAGCGTAAATCCTGCCTGCATATTAAAAACAACGGATGGAGGAAAAATATGGAAAGAAGTTTTCAGAAATGATGACCCCGCTATATTTTTAGATGCTATTGATTTTGAGGCCAATAAAGGAATTTGTTTGGGAGATCCGATTAATAATTGGTTTTATTTATTAACAACAAATAATAAGGGTGATAGTTGGAAGGAAATTAGAAATAAAAAAAACAAAGCTCCTGATAGTACATTTGCTTTTGCGGCGAGTGGTTCAACTATTCAATTTTTAGATAAAAGAACAATAATTTTTGGCACAGGTGGTAAAACCGCCTTGATTTACAAGTCAGAAAACATTGGTAAAAGTTGGGTTCCGATAGAAACTCCAATGAATTCCGGAAAACAATCTGAAGGAATATTTTCCATTGATTTTCCTACTAAACATTATGGTTTTATAGGTGGAGGTGATTATCTAAATCCGGGTGATGATAATTTTAATTTTTATTTCGGGCAATTTCGATTTTCTAATTATATTGGATGGGATACTCCATTTTTAAATCCTTCAGGGTATATATCTTGTATAAAAGTATTACCCAATCCTTCCGAAATAATCATGTGTGGAACAGGTGGTGTAGATGTGCATTATGTTTTTACGGACGAAACAAAAAATATCAGTATGGAGGGTTTTAATGTGATTGGAAGAACTTTAACCAATTATGGAAAAACTGTATTTCTCGCAGGGAATAATGGGAAGATCGGGAAGTTAATTATTAATTGATCATCTCGGCCAAATGATCTCCTTAAAAACCATTGATGAAGGGTCTATAGAGCATTCAATCGATGTTGTTGTCCCCCATCCATTATTCGTATTACAAACTAAACCGCAACCTGAATTATACCAATTATAACCGGCATCAGTCCAACAATCGTCAACGAATTTATAATAATTTTCACCTTCAAATACATATCTTTCAACTTGAAAGCATTCTTCTTTGTCGTTACGTTGTTCGTAATCGGCCACAAGATCTTCAATACAATCAGGAGTTCCGGCAGGCAGATCGTAAGTATTGCAGGAAACTACAACAATACAAATCACAACAAAATTTATAAAATATCGCAAACCCATTCGGTGCTTTTATGGATGTTAAGGTAACGTTATTTTTGCCAAAATAATTTGCTTTTAGCCATAATATGACTTAAACCAAGCAAAATATGCACCTAACTTCACGACTTCATAGCTTCTGCACGCATTTTTTCACTCAATTCCTTCCCCAAAAACCTGTCGATCCACCTGTGAATTACATACAATAAAGGTGTTAGAATTAAAGCTGCAAGAATTTTATAAATATAATTAACTGTCGCGATTGCAAAAAACAAACTGTAACTCCATTGCTGTGGCCCTAATACAAATGCTATATATAAAACTATAAGACTGTCAAATATTTGAGAAATTGCCGTGGAACCATTTGCACGCAACCAGATATTCTTTTCTCCGGTTAAAAACTTGATACGGTGAAAAATGGTAACATCAACCAATTGACTTACAAAAAATGCGGTAATTGAACCTGCAATTATCCACATGCCCTGGCCGAAAATTGCGCCATAGGCTTTTTGCATATCCGGAACGCCTGCATCAACATAACTTGCAGGCCAAAATCCTGCAGGTGCGAGATTTATACCAATATAAACGATACCAAAAGCATACAAAATAAAAACTATAGCAATATAACTCAATCTCCTTACACCTCGCCTCCCGAAATACTCATTAATTATATCAGTCATGATAAATACAATCGGCCATAAAATAACGCCGACCGTAAAATTTAAAGAACCAATTTCTCCAAATAAATTCCAATTAAAAGGTTTTAAACCTAAACTTTCTTCCAACGCAAATATTTTAACACCTATAAACTCTGCGATCAGGGCATTACTTACAAAAAAAACACCCAAAATTAATAGTAACATTGCCGGTTTATTGGCAAAAGGATTGTAATGATGTTCGTCCATATTATTAAAATTTAAAAGAAAGGAAAAAATTTATTTGTTTTTGATTGATAAACAGGATAATCAGGAAAATGTTCCGTCAACTTTTTTTCTTCATAATTCGATTTTACTTCAAACAATAAGAGTATCAATAAGGAGATCATTAATTGGTCGAAATTATATTCCATCATTGCATATCCCAAGGCAATAAAAAAAATACCGGTGTATATCGGATGACGCATGTATTTAAACACGCCAGTAGTAATTAATGTTGCATTTTTTGTCGGGGTTGGCAGCATGGTAAGATTTCGGTTTAACTGTAAAAATGCCGCCATCACTAAAAATATTCCACTAATTGCCAATGGAATACCTATATATTTCCAGATGTTTGGCAAAATTGGTCCTACAGGCTCAGGATGCCACCAATATCCTATGAATAAAAGAAGCTGGATGGTCACAAATAGGTAATCTGCGGTCTTTTTATGTTTCATATGCCTTTGCAAATACAACTTTACAAATTATTATCGATAAATTAGTGCGAATATCCGAATTAATAAATTTACCTTATCTCAAAACTAACTACATTACCTGCTCTGATTCTTATTTTAGTGTGCAGTTGCACAACAACAAAAAATATTACTACTAAAGCATTACCAAATGGCCAAAATACTGAATATAAAATAAAGATTCCTATTGAAAACCAAATTCGGGAATATGAGCCTTCAGGTAAATCAGAATATATAAATAATGAATTAATATCAGAAAACTATTTAGCAGAGGCTAATATATTTGATTCTATTACTGAGTATATAGTAATGCATACCAGTTCTGAAAACAATTCTGCAAAGGTAGATACAGTAATAACTAAGAATGTTGAGCTGACAGAGTTGAAGGAAGCAAATCAAAGTTTTACTTTAGGTTTAATATCTTTTAGTGCATTAATAGCATCCATATTTTTTATTATACCAGGTTTACTTTATTTTAGTGTAATATTATTTATAGCTTCATTTGTGCTTGGAATACTGGGATTAAGACGTGGAATTACTGCTAAAAGTATCATGACAAATAACAATTATATTAATCCCAATGCAAAAAAAGCGAACTGGGGAATCATATTGAGTTTGGCCATTTTTGC
>JAYSYX010000336.1:0-3147 GCA_043727235.1 Bacteroidota bacterium | reverse complement strand
CAATGCATTGCGTCTCTACAAAAGAGAGAAATTTTAAACCCGGAAATGTCATGAAAGCTTTAAGCATTATCAGTCTGGTATCAAAAATGAAAAATTAGAATTTCCGGCTATCGTAAATTAAACTCACGATTCACGAATGACGATTCACGAAAATTTAATTTCAATTAGAAGTAGAATCTTCGGCTAACTTAAATCATACTGATAACCTAAGCTATTTTCAATCAACCTTCTTATCATCCGGATCCCTAACCCCATCCGGAGCTTGGTCAATTTCTATCGTATCCGCATCTTCGGATTGAATATTTATAGTTGCACTGGTTACATTAAATGTTGTGCGACGATTCAACTGATGTAAAAATTCAAAATCTTCCTTGTTGCTTTTAAAAGTATTGATAAAGGCATCATTTAAGATTGTACCTTTTGGTGCTGATTTAGCACTTGGTAAAATTTCTTCCGTTGTAATGGTACTAGGAGTACTTTCTCCAAAACCTTTGGAAGATAATCTCGATTGGTTTATTCCTTTTTCTATAAGATATTTCACAACACTATTTGCCCTTCCTCTACTTAATTTCTCATTGTATTTATCATTACCACGAGTATCTGTATGTGAATTTATTTGAATATTAATGCCGGGATTCTCACTCAGCAATTTTACTAATTTATCAAGCTCAGGAAAAGATTCTGCTCTTAGTGATGAATCATTGTAATCGTAATAAATATTTTTTAGTTTTATTTCTCCGCCCTTTTCTGCTGTGGCAACCGGAATTTTATCCAATACAACTTCTGCATATAATTGAACAGTATCACCCGCCTTTCCACGTAAATTTTTTGTGGAGATAAAAGTGGTATTATTAAAATAACCATCTTTCATTCCCGTAATTTTATATTCTTTAATGGAATCTACCTGCACAGAAAACTTACCATCCTCCCCAATATTAAATTTCCCCAATAAAGTAAGTAATTCGGGATATGCAATTGTGGCAATGGATTTATTTAAAACGATAGTATCTAAAACCCTGCTGTTCACATCCATAGAATCTTCATACACTTTTTGTTTAACCATTCCATTTAAAACATATACTGCGGGGCGTAACTTTTTCTTTGTTTTTACAAATTGATAAATATCGTCATCGCCCTCACCACCTGTTCTGTTCGATGATAAATAACCAGCCATTAATGTATCACTTTTCTTAAACTGATTTTTATTCAACATGATCAATCCAAAATCATCAGCACCTGAATTTATTGGGTATTCAAGATTTTTGATATTGCTGAATTTTCCGTTTTTCCAACTAGCTGAAAAAAGATCCAATCCGCCAATTCCCGGATGTTTATCGCTGGAAAAATAAAGTATTCCTTCCGAATCAAAATAAGGAAATACTTCATTCCCGTCTGTATTAATTACTTGTCCTGCATTAACCGCTGCATCCCAACCCGCTTCGTTTCGTTTACTCATATAAATATCACTTCCCCCATAACCATCCAAATTAGTGGCTGCAAAAAATAATGTTTCACCATCAGGTGATAAGCAAGGAGTACCAATATTCATTGTATCTTCAAAAAATGGAAGTGCAACTGGTTCACTCCAGCCACCATCAGGTAATGCTGTGCTTAAATAAATTCCGCAATAATCATCTATTTTTTTATCCCCGCTTCCGCATCTCGTAAAATAAACTTCCGTGAAATCTTTATTAAATGCGGGAGTTCCGTCATTATACTCCGAATTAAATGGTCCTTCAAATTTTTCCGGAGCAGTAAAGGTATTTACATCTTTTATTTGGGATACAAACAGATCATAAAATTTATCATTTGTCCAGGTATCCGTTTTTTCACCACTCGATGCAGTTCTTGACGAGGTAATCAGCAATTGATCCTGTTTATATAATACAGGATTAAAATCTGCATCGGCAGAATTTATTGCAGTGAGATTTGTAACATAAGTATCGCGTTCATATTCATCATTTTGATTCGACATCCATGTTAATGCTTGTTTGGATGCGTTGAGTTCAATTGTGATTTCCGGACGGCGGTAGGGTTCTTCATTCAGATATTTTTCAAATTCCTTAATTGCATCAATATATTTTTCCTGTGCTTTCAACATGTATGCATAACGCAATATTGCATCGCTTCCATAATTGAGATCGGATGCTTTATAATACCATTCCGCTGCACTTTTATAATTATTATTAAATTCATAACTTTCCCCTATCTGAAAAGCAATTCTTCCCTTTTCATCCGGTAATTCAGCCTTAGCAAAATCTTTTTGTAATAATTCTGTTGCAAGCGCATATTTTTTAAGATTATATGCCGTTTGTCCGTCCTGTATATTTTCGGCAGTTTCGCAGGAAGCCAAAATAAAACAAACTATTCCCAAGATCAGTATTCTATCCTTCATAAACATCAAGTAAAGTTATAAAACGAATTTTGAGTTTGCTTGGTATATGTGTTTAAGTTTTGTAAAACTTTGATTTTTGATAAATTTCAACTCTATTTACAATACAATCCACAAAATATGCGTATTTTCTTTACACTTTTGCTCTCCCTTTCCATTATGTATAGTAAGGCGCAAACAAAGCCCGGGGCTGTTTTGATAGCTACTGGTTTTGCAGAACCTGTTGATATTGTGCACGCCGGCGATAACCGTTTATTCATAGTGGAACGGGCAGGTAAGATCCAAATCTTGTTTCCCGACAGTTCTGTAACTACTTTTTTGGATATTTCCACTATCGTCGGATCAGCAGGAGGGGAGCAGGGGCTACTCGGACTCGCTTTTCACCCTGAATATGCGACAAATGGGCATTTTTATCTGAACTACACCGATCTATCCGGTGATACCCATATTTCGAGATTTAATGTAAGTGAAGCGGATCCGGATATTGCTGATCCCTTGTCAGAATTGAATTTGATATTTATGGATCAGCCTGCTGCAAATCACAATGGCGGCGATCTCAATTTTGGACCAGATGGATATTTATACATTTTTATGGGAGATGGAGGAGGCGCCGGGCATAACAGATCGCAGCAGATCATTGATAATAAATTCGGAAAGATTTTGCGGATTGATGTAGATGGGGGAACACCCTATGCAATTCCGCCCGATAATCCTTACGTTGGAATTCCGGGAGATGATGAGATCTGGGCAATTGG
>JAYSYX010000335.1:0-8082 GCA_043727235.1 Bacteroidota bacterium | reverse complement strand
TAGAGACGCAATGCATTGCGTCTCTACTATGAAAATAAAAAGGAGTGGACGCCTCAAAAAATGAGTAATCCTCCTTCGCTTAAGCTACGGAGGACAAGTGAGTAATCCTCCTTTGCTTAAGCTTCGGAGGACGAGTGAGTAATGATTAGCATCTTCGTTGCATTAAAGTTTTACTCCTGACTAATGAACTCTTGACCAATGACATTAAAACAACAATTAAATCAAATGAAACAATATTTAATAATTTTCTTTCTTATAACAACTGCGCTCATTTTTTCCTCCTGCGAGAAGACAGTTTATTTTGAGGTAGAAACTCAGGAAAACAAATTAGTGGTGAATTCTTTTATTCAACCGGATAGTGTTGGAAATATGACCATATCTTTAAGTGTGGACCCATTGGCGGTTGGCTTTGAAAATGTGAGAGTGGAAACAGCTGCTGTTTATATTTATAAAAATGAGGAGCTGATAGGAAATTTTGTTCATTTAGCGGATGGAAATTATTTTATTGATGCAGCAACTTTAGATCCCCAGCCTGGAGATGATTTTAAAATAGAAGCGAGTGCTCCCGGACGAGAAACTGTTACTGCCGAAACAAGTATTCCTTCTGAAGTGGCGATAGAAGAAGCGAAAATAATTGACACCATATTTGTACATGTTTCTTATAGTGCAATAGATTCGATGGGGAATATTTTTGTGATAGATACCTTAGTGCCACATTATAAATTACAGATCACCTTTACCGACCCGGCCGGAGAAGATTTTTATTCACTCAAGATAGATTACAAAGACGCCTTCAGCGAAACTTATACCTGTTTTTCTACGGATGATCCTGTATTTACTCTTGATGGTGATTATGGATTTGGCGGCGAAGGTGAAGATCTGGTAACCCTTTGTGATGAAGTTTTTTTTACCGACATAACCTTTGAAGAAACTAAAAAAACAATGACCTTAAGTTTGCTGGAAATTCCTACGGATTTTGTTATTGATCCGAAGTTTGTGTTGCGTTTAAATCATTTGTCGGAGGCATATTATAAATACATCTCCACTTCCTCCTTGCAGGAAACTAATCAGGACAATCCCTTTGGTGAACCTGTTACAGTTTATTCCAACATTGTACATGGTTTCGGGATATTTGCAGGGTTGAATTCTTCGATTGCGGAGATCGAGCTTTAAATTCTATTCTTGTTTTGATTACTTTAGTGTTATAATGTTGTTTTACACTAGTGGCCCAACATCTAAAAACAATATCGAGGGCTTCACATGCGTTTAAAACAATTCTGAAAAATATTTTTATTACAAAATTTTAATTCTAACTATTATGAAAAATTCACTTTTGTTATTATCCATGGTTATGACCTGGAATATTATTTTTTCTCAAACTAATCCTACTCAACAAAATTGTTGCGAACCTGCTCCATATATTGAAGTGACGGGTTCTGCAGAGATGGAAATCATTCCTGATGAAATTTACATCACTGTTGTAGTAACAGAAAGATATGACGGAAAAAATAAAATAACTATCGATAAACTGGAAAGCGACATGTTTGCAGCTCTAAAAAATATTGGGATTGAGGCAAAAAATATCTCTCTGAGTGATGCGGAAAGTAATTTTAATTATCGTTTTTTAAAATCGGATGATGCCTTATTATCGAGAAGTTATACCATCTTAACTGCTGATGCTGCTACAGTAATAAAAGTATATGATGCAATGGGTGCAATAAAAGCAACGGATGTATTTATAAGCAAAGTGAGCCATTCAAAAATTGAAGAATACAGAATGGATACAAAAGTGAATGCAACAAAAGCAGCAAAAGATAAAGCGACAAAAATGGTTACTGCCATTGGAGAAACAATTGGAAGTCCTATTTTATTGCAGGAAATTAATAATGAATATTTTCCGCAAACCAGAATCAGTCAATATTCCAATGCTAATTATGATATAAACTCACTAGGACTTGCTGATATTCAATCGCAACTAACCTATCAGAAAATAAAAATTCGGTATGAAGTTTTTGGGAAGTTTGAGATAAAATAATGGAATACGATGAGGTTTTTTACAAGGAATTGACGATGACCACCGCCTTTCCACGGAGTCCCTTTTAGCTACGTAGTAAGCGACGAAGGAGCTTTACTTCGTGGCGGTGACTCTGTGGGGGAAATCTAAATCTACTTTCAACATGGCAGCGAAAAAAATAAAGGAACGGGATATTTCAGACCAAATAAAATTGTATGATGAATTAATCCAACTTTTTCCTGAAATAGAAAGAAAGGGTAAAACGCTTCCTTACACCTCTGTAAATGGCAATATGTTTAGTTTTTTGTCGAAGGAAGGTGAAGTGAGTATTCGGTTAGAGGAAAACGATAGAGAATTATTTATTAAAAAATATAAATCGCAACTTTCCGTGCAACATGGTGTGGTGATGAAAGAATATGTTTTAGTGCCGGAGGTGTTATTACGTGCTAAGAAGGAGTTTAAAAAATATTTTACTTTAAGTTTTGAATATGCAAGATCTTTGAAAAAGAAATGATTACTCCCATCCACAGAGTTCGCTACGCGTAACTCTGTGGGGACACAGTGTAAGTTATGAATATGCAAAATCGTTGGAAATAGAAATAATTACTCCGCTCCTCCACAGAGTTCGCTGCGCGTCACACTGTGGGGACACAGAACCATATTATATTATAGGCTGTTCATTCGTGCACCTGCCTGACGACGTTGGCAGGCAGGTTCGTGGCAACTTTTTATTATCCCCCTTACAAATGGCTGTTCATTTGTGGCAACTTTTTTTAAAGTTGCCAAGAATAAAAAACCTCCGAAAGATCATCCTTCGGAGGTTTCAATATTATTTAAATTGAAATTAAATTTCTTTCGCGCCTTCAACAAGTACACTCACATTATTATTGAGTACTTCCACAAATCCGCCGGTGATCTGGTAAACGGTATCTTTTTTGCCAACACGCACGCGCATTTTTCCTTTTCCTAATGCAGCGATCATTGGGGCGTGATTATTTAATACTTCAAAAGAGCCCGTAATTCCCGGCATTAAAACGCCATCAGCATTACCTGAATATATTTTTTTGTCGGGGGAAAGAATATCTAATTGCATTTTTGTTTACTTTTATTTCTTAGCGTCAGCAATTAATTTTTTACCTTTTTCAATAGCATCATCAATTGTTCCAACAAGGTTGAATGCTGCTTCCGGATATTCATCCACCTCACCATCCATGATCATATTAAATCCGCGGATAGTTTCTTCAATTGGAACCAATACACCTTTAAGACCTGTAAATTGTTCTGCCACAAAGAATGGTTGAGATAAGAAACGTTGAACACGACGAGCGCGACTTACAACTAATTTATCATCTTCGCTCAACTCATCCATACCGAGGATGGCAATGATATCCTGTAATTCTTTATAACGCTGTAATGTGCTCTTTACTCTCTGTGCGCAATTGTAATGTTCAGCACCAACTATATCAGCAGTAAGGATCCTTGAAGTTGAATCCAGTGGATCCACCGCAGGATAAATTCCCAACTCGGCAATTTTACGGCTTAATACCGTTGTTGCATCCAAGTGAGCAAAAGTAGTTGCCGGAGCCGGATCCGTTAAATCATCCGCAGGAACGTAAACCGCCTGAACGGAAGTAATGGAACCGCGTTTAGTTGATGTGATACGCTCTTGCATGATACCCATTTCGGTTGCAAGTGTTGGTTGGTAACCCACCGCTGAAGGCATACGACCTAATAAAGCCGAAACCTCAGAACCTGCCTGTGTGAAACGGAAGATATTATCAATAAAAAATAAGATGTCTTTTCCTTTTGCATCATTTACATCTCCATCGCGGAAATATTCTGCAACAGTTAAACCTGATAATGCCACACGTGCACGTGCCCCAGGAGGTTCGTTCATTTGTCCGAAAACCAATGTTGCCTGCGATTTTTCCAATTCTGCATAGTCCACCTTGCTAAGATCCCATCCGCCGGCTTCCATGCTATGTTTAAACTCAGAACCGTAACGAATTACGTCTGATTCGATAAATTCTCTTAAAAGGTCATTTCCCTCACGGGTTCTTTCACCAACACCGGCAAAAACCGACATACCTGCGTATGCTTTCGCGATATTGTTGATCAATTCCTGTATCAAAACCGTTTTTCCAACCCCTGCACCACCAAAAAGTCCGATCTTACCACCCTTTGCATAAGGTTCGATAAGGTCGATTACCTTGATACCTGTAAAAAGCACTTCCGATTCTGTGGAAAGCTCCTCATACAATGGCGGTTTGCGGTGAATTGGCGCCTGTTTTTCCGATTTTACCGGACGCATACCGTCAATTGCCTTTCCAACCACATTGAATAAACGTCCTCTTATCTCATCGCCTGTAGGCATGGAGATATTAGAACCAAGATCATAAACTAGAGTTCCGCGAACGAGACCGTCGGTAGAATCCATAGCGATAGTGCGCACACTATCCTCCCCAAGATGCTGCTGCACCTCAAGAATAAGCGCATCACTGTTTTCACGGCGCACCTCCAATGCATTCAGAATTTCAGGAAGATTTCCTTCTTTAAAAGCAACATCGACAACCGCGCCGATGATCTGTGTAATTTTACCAATTGCTTGCATTATATATAATTTAAGAGGACCTTTTTGATTTCGGGCGCAAAGATAGAAGTTACGGCGCGGAAATCAAAAGAATGTGAGAAAGTTGTTTGGAAAGATTTTGGGCTTATTGGAGATCATTATTAGAATGCAACTACTTCTACCCCATTTTTCTAATAATTCACCTCTTAACAATGGATTTCATCAAAAAACATCAATTTTGCATCCGAAATGTAAAAAAAGGCATCTTATTACAAAAAAGAATAAAACTAATAGAGGTCGAATTTCCGTTCATAAGACCTAAGTAATATTTTAAAGAATAATGAAAGACAACCCAAGAGCTCCTTACTATCAACTGATAATAAAACCACGGTATTTGAAAATTTACATACTATTTTTTCTGACATTTATTGTAGTGTGTTCATCATTCCCATTAATTGCACAAACAGAACCAATAATACCCGATACCACCAACACAGAAAGAAAAGGTAAAATTTTTCCATCGCCCGTTGTGGGTTATACACCAGAAACGAGACTATATTTTGGTGCCGGTTGCGTATATTATTTACCTCCCTCAAAAAAATATCCCGAAACTAATCCTGCAGTTTTAAAATTAGTTGCTGTGTATACTTTAAATAAACAAATAGAAAGCAATTTCAGCGGCGACTCCTATTATAAAAACAATCTATATAAATTTAATTATTCCATTTCCTATTTTGAATATCCCGATCATTTTTTTGGGATTGGAAATTATACTTTGGAAGAGAACAGGGAAAAATATGATTTTGATTTTTTTAATTTTTATTTTAATGCACAACGTTTAATACGTCCAAATTTTTATGCAGGCGTAAAAACATTTTTCGAGCACACAAAGGTTTATAATAAAGATTCCACAGGTTTTTTCAGCACAGAGGAAATCATTGGTGAGGATGGTGGCAGAAACACCGGGCTTGGGTTATGGTTTACGTATGATACACGCGATAATATTTATTTCCCTTTAAAAGGAATGAATATTGATGTATCAGGAGTAGTGCACAACAGAGTTTTGGGAAGTGATTTTAATTATGTGGATTATTTATTAGAAATAAGTCAGTTCAATAAAATGGGTAAGGATGATGTTTTAGGATTTAATTTTTACGGAATATTTGTTCCTGGCTCACCTCCCTTTAATCGCCTTGCCGAACTAGGTGGCGACAAACATATGCGTGGAAATTTTGAAGGTAGGTTTCGCGATCAGAATTATTTGAGTTTACAATCAGAATATCGAATTACTTTCTGGAAATATTTTGCAGTAAATATTTTTGCAGGAATTGGTGAAGTAGCTGACGAATTTTCCAACTTCTCTGCAAGCGGATTAAAATATTCTTTCGGTGCGGGAGGAAGATTATTTATTGTTCCGGAAGATAAATTGAGTTTACGTGTGGATTATGCCTTTGGAAGTGATGGACAGAGTGGTTTGTATGTTACATTTAGGGAGGCGTTTTGATTTTTAATCAAACGACATTTACTTATCAGAGCCCCCTCATTACTCATAACTCATAACTCATTCTTATATTTACGCCAATGAAATTAGAATTCCAGCTTTTTGAACATTTGGGCAAATATCTGATCATGTTGCGGAGGATGTTTTCCAAACCTGTGCGTTGGGAAATGTATTGGAAAGAGTTGTTCCGTCAGATGACCGATATCGGGGTTGGCTCCGCATTTATTGTGTTTTTGGTTTCCATTTTTATTGGTGCTGTAACCGCAGTACAGACAGCTTACCAATTATACGGAACTCCGTTTGTTCCGGCTTCTTATATCGGTTTGATCGTGCGCAATACCATTATTTTTGAATTGGCACCTACTTTTACGGCATTGATACTTGCAGGAAAGGTTGGTTCAAATTTAGCTTCCGAATTAGGTTCCATGCGCGTAACCGAACAAATTGATGCCCTCGAAAGCATGGGAGTAAATACTGAAAGTTATTTAATTGCCACAAGAATAATCGGCGCTTTTATTACCATTCCTTTATTGGTTGCCATTGCTTCCTTTGCTGGAATTAGTGGAGGATATATCGCAACCGCGCTTGGAGATACATATTCCATAGAAGATTATATCAGAGGTATCCGCATGGATTTTGATCCATTTGATGTGCAATTGATGTTCATCAAATCGTTTGCATTTGCCTTTATTATTTCTTCCATTTCCTGTTACATGGGATATTATGTAAAAGGCGGTTCAGTCGAAATTGGAAAAGCGAGCACGCAGGCTGTTGTATATAGCTGCATTTTTGTTTTATTGGCTGATTATGTAATTGTATCCTTACTTTTATGATAGAGATCTCACACATATCAAAAGCATTTAACGAACAGCAGGTGTTGAACGATGTTTCTGCTGTTTTCGAAGAAGGAAAAACAAATCTGGTGATAGGTATCAGCGGTTCCGGAAAAACTGTTTTGATGAAGATCATGAACGGATTAATAGCGCCCGATATAGGAAATGTTTATTTCGACGGACGCGATTTTTATGCTCTTAGTCGCGAAGAACAAAAAGCCTTGCGACGGGAAATTGGTATGTTATTTCAGGGATCTGCCTTATTCGATTCCATGACCGTAGAAGAAAATGTAATGTTGCCGCTTAATATGTTCAGTAATACAACAAAAAAAGAAAAACTGGAAAGGGTAAATTTTTGTCTGGAAAGAGTAAATCTTTCCGGAGTAAATAAAAAATTCCCGGGTGAAATAAGTGGTGGTATGAAAAAACGTGTGGGAATTGCCAGAGCCATAGTTTTAAATCCGAAATATTTATTTTGTGATGAACCGAATTCAGGTTTGGATCCAAAAACATCCATAATTATTGATGATCTTATTATTGAGATTACGAAGGAATTCAATATGACCACTATAATAAATACCCACGACATGAACAGTGTGATGGAAATTGGTGAAAAGATAATTTTTCTACACAAAGGTGTTAAAGCCTGGGAAGGCAATAACAATGATATTTTGAGTGCAAAGGATGAAAATCTGAACTCCTTTATTTTTGCCAGCAGCTTTTTGCGTGATGCAAGAGATGCTATGGTGGAAAAGCTGTCAAAATAAAATTGTTGATCCTGTTTTCATTTCAAACTCCTATCTTCGCAGCACATTTATAACAGATTATGAGCGTATTAGTTGGAAAATATTCCCGTGTGATAGTGCAGGGATTTACCGGTAAAGAAGGAACATTTCATGCCGAACAGATGATTGCCTACGGCACAAATGTAGTTGGAGGAGTTACTCCCGATAAAGGCGGAACCATGCACCTGGAGCGACCGGTTTTTAATACTGTTGGAGATGCCGTTAAACAGGAAGGAGCAAATACCACAATCATTTTTGTGCCTCCCGCTTTTGCGGCAGATGCAATTATGGAAGCAGCGGATGCCGGAATTAAAGTGATTGTTGCTATAACAGAAGGAATTCCCGTGCAGGATATGATAAAAGTGAAAGCTTATATCTAC
>JAYSYX010000334.1:0-23024 GCA_043727235.1 Bacteroidota bacterium | reverse complement strand
ATGAAAACTTCAACGGATACTAGAGTTAAATTGCCTGAATATGCAATTCAAATTATTTCAAAGTATAAAGGACATAAAAAATTATTGCCTCAAATCAGCAACAATCGTCTTAACTTGATATTGAAAGAGCTTTGCCTAAAAGTGGGTTGGACTTATGAAATAGGCAAGAAACGCGAAAAGAAAGGAGTAGCTAAGGAAGTTACCCTCCCCAAAGTATCTAGGAGCAATAGTATCTTTAGATTTTGTGATTTAGTTACTACCCATACTATGAGAAGAACTGCTATCACAACACTTTTAACACTTGGAATGCCGGAAATTATGGTTAGGAACATTTCAGGTCATTCTTCAAACAGTAAGGAATTTTATAAGTATGTCAGTTATGCCCAGCAATTCATAGATATGGAAATTGATAAGGTTCATTTTGCGCTAAAAAACAACTAAAATAAACCTCTAAAAATTTACCTAAATATGCAAAATATGTAATTTTTACGTTATTTTTAACCTATGAATTATTCAGCCCTGCAATACTTTTCAAGCACTTTTGGTTATGGTTCCTTTGGGAGTGTACTGGTGGGTAGAAGTTGGATTGCTGGAAGTGAATACAGGTATGGGTTTAACGGCTATGAAAACTTAAATGAAATGCTTGCTGATAATATTGCAATTGATTTTGGAGCAAGAATCTATAATTCTCAGTTGGGTAGGTTTCTTTCGATGGACCCATTAACAGATATATACACTTGGCAAACACCTTATGCGTACTTTGCAAATAGCCCAATTTCGATTGTTGATAAAAAAGGGTTAGGAGGAGGTGATGAATGTGAATCAGAAATTGAACCTGAGAAGTATACAATTAAAGAAGATGATTCCTATTGGAAAATTGCGCAAGCTAGTAACGGAGAATTTACCCAACAAAATTTAAAGGATTGGAATCCCGATGTAAATTGGATGCAACTTCAAATTGGATCCCAAATAAATATCTCTGATCCAGCAAAAGCTGATTTAGTTAACGCAGTGGAGATGTCTACTATTCCATTTTACAATAACAATTATGAAGTTCGGCCTACAGATCTTGCACTTTTTACAATGAATTATATGACCACACCAAGTTTATATGCGGAATTTGAAATTGGATACGGTCCTGAAAATAGCGTGTTTACTGAAGATCATTATGCCTCTCAAGAGCTTCAATATTTTAATAAGGAGGTTGAAAGAATGAGAGACTATACTTACGAAAAATTTGGCTATAACTATGAAACTATGAAGGAATATGCTAAAAGTAATGGTCAATTACTAGTTTCTGGATGGTCTGGATACGGAGGTCAATTTAAACCAACTATGGAGCGTGGTGGGCCTTCACAATTCATTGGATCCTTCTCAGGTGACATTTTATTAAGTTATGATGGCACTTCCTTAGTTTTTGTGATTACCGATTCGAAAAGTGTTTCGTCATTATTTTATCATATCACAGACTTATTTAATAATGACCGGATTGGAGCTTCTGATTCATTTGGTAATACCTATCAAAAATATATTTGGAATGAACCTGTGACTTTAGAAAAATAAAATTACAACTTGCCTTAAAAAAGAATATTTATGTGGAAATATGGAGTTATAATATTGACAACAATTTGTTTATTATCCTGCGAAAAACGAGTGTCTATAGATAATAATTTTAATGTACATTATGATAGTATGACACGCGGCTATAAGTTATATTTTTATAATGAAAGTATTTTGAAACATCAATATTGTTATGCTATTGGATGGAACGAAACATCAATAATTGTTAAATCTAAAAACCTAAGTCAAAGTGAAAATTCTAATATAGATGATGAATCATTTAGTTACTATATCATAAACAGATATTTAATGGCTGAAAAATTTGATGGTCAGATTCAGGGCCCATTTTCGTATTCAAATTTTTTAATAGAGTTAAAAAAAAAATCGCTGGATGATTTAAGTTTTACGCACAATTTCGATAGAAAGCCAATAATTAATTTAAATTAAACTGCTAATATCCAGATGGGGAAAATTAACGGTATACCACAATGAATCATTCCTTGAAATTGATACTAATCTTGTAGAAAATGCGATGACAACCGTGTTTGGGAGAAAACTTTATTTATTCGCCGGTTCCAAGAAGGTACACAGAGGTCTGCCATGATGTATTTATTTATAGGTTCCTATAAAATAAATGGAATTACTTCGGAAGAATGGCTGGAAGATGTTTTGATTAAACTCCCAGATACAAAAATTACAGACCTGGCATCACTACTCTCGAATATTTGGAAAAAATCAGAAGAAATTAATTTTTATTAATTGAAAAAGATGCAGTTTATCTGAGGCTTAAATTTTATAAAAACAGAAACCAATTCATGTGGAATTTTACTAAAGGCTTTGAAACACTAATATCCCCCAAGCGCATTTTATTCGAAATTTTGAATTTCTTTAATAAGACAAACTACTTAGAAAAAACATTCTTAAGATTTCAAAATGAACGTGATTTTTAAACGTAAGTTCACATTTATATGTTCATTCCCGAACTGGCAATTTAGTTAAGAAAATATTATAAGTTGATGTGCCTTGCTCAGGTGGGGTCAGTTTGACTGGAATTTCCAGTATTGCAAAATTTTATCTTTAAAGTGTATGGAAACTGGAAATCCTAAAGAATAACTTGTTTCTTTGTCACAATATTTCAGTCTCAGTTCATAAATAAGATTTGGGATTAATATTACCGAATCCAAAAAATTCCAATTCGTACTCATTGTAAATAAGTAATTGAATACTATCAATTTCTTTGGAATTTATATAATTAATATCGGGATGATATCTACCATAGGATTTTATCTCTTTATTGTAATAATGTTCTATCCAAAGACTATCCCTGGCGTCATCGGTATAATAACTGTTTATGGATATAGGATTTGCATTTGAAAATTTCCCTGTTTTCCATCATCAATTTTTTACAATATGTTTGATTCAAAAATAAAAACATTTGTATCAATTTGGTATATAAATTGACTGCTTTGCTTTTCTTTTACGAAATCATTTGAAGTGGCCGTAATAATTAATCCTGTATATTTGTTGTCACTATTACTTAATGTTTTAGATGCAAAACTCAAAAAGAGCGAGTTGGGTTTATAATAATTTATAGATTGATATTTGCTATAGATAAATTGTTGCAATAAGGATTTAAATTCATTACTGTAAAACAAAGAGGGAGTTTCTCCTTTGGTCATTATTTGTTCACCAATATCGTTAAAATAATAGGTTTCAGTTGACGTGGATGTTTTCCCAACATATACTGCAGTTCCAAGTGATGTTTTTACAATATGAAAATTTTGGTTAAAATCAATATCTTCGCTGACAGTAATAAAGTTGTTATATATATTTTGAGTCAACTCAATATTATCTTCATAATATTTTGTTAGTGATTTAGTCGGAGTACACCCAGCTAAAAATAAACAGGCAAAAGCCAAAATTGAATAATTCATATTTATCTTTTTATACTTATAATTCCATACGTCACACGCCAAAATGCATAGCGGGACATATTATAATTATTAAATGATCCATAATCCCAAGCATTGATTGTATAGTTGTCATCTCCCTCTTTTTCAATATCTCCCGCTATCATCCAATGAGTGGCATGGGTTGCATTATTAACATTTTTCCCGGTTCTAAAATAATTTGAGTTGACAAATAATATAACATCGTTACCTTTTGAAATTTCTGTGTAAAGTAATTTTCCTTTGTTAGAATTCCAATTGTGATTCAAGTCAGATCCCCACGCAGTATATTCAAACCCAAAATCATCTAGCATTGCCGTATAGCCGCTTAATGCCGTTCCACTCCACCATTGATTTGTTTCATCGCCTGGATCATAATCTCTATCTGTATTAAAATAACTATGATATTTATCACTTAATGTTAAAAACAGCATTTGATCAGCACAATTTTCGTCAGCTGAAAGTATCGGCACAATCATGTTTCCAGCTGCCGCAAAAATATCTCGATCGGTTATCGAATAATTAATTTCTGAATTGCCATTGTTGTAGGTCAATGTTCCAGTTTTATACAAATTTATCATCATTGTTACATAGCCTTGAGGATCTCTTAATATAAGTTCGACAGCAATTGATGCCTTTCCGCAAAAATCGGTATTTAGACCTTGATTTATTGAATATGGATCGTTTATATTAGCTTCTAAATTTGCTAAGAAATTTTCTGGAGAAACATCACACCAATCACTACTTTGTTGTAAGCTACCTTTTTGATCGTTTATTGTGGATTGTGCTTCATCCTTGGTGGAGGTTGGTCCTGGCCCCATACCCAAAATATCAATAAACATTATAGGATTATCAGCCGCAAAAACATACGGACTTTGAAAAGGGTAAGATCCTGTTATAGGATCAATGCTCATAAACTTTGCTATCCTTACGTCAAAAATTCTTTCGCCAAAATCTACAATATTTTGAATTCCCTTTATTTCATCTATATTTTCATAATTATTAAAGCCATATCTATACTCATTTCCAGCACTCCAATTTCTACCCTCCAGTACCATCCCAAAGGGATCATAATCCTGAGCAGAAACTACGTCAGGTAAATATTGATCAGAATAGTCATCTGCAGTCGTCTCAACCCCCTTATGTCTGTCAGTAATAACTGCTAAAACATTGCCTAGATGATTTACCATTTCATATCTTTTCTCCCCTAAAGTTCGAAAATATTTATAATCTGTTGGCAAACTTGTGCTCATATCGATCGATTTTTCCCGATATCCTAAACGAGACGACCCATAGATATGTTGTTGACTTATTGAAATAACATCTGTTGCCCCGTCAATACGAGAGTAGGTTGCCATTACATTGCCCTGTGCATCTCGAACATAATAGGTATAGATTTCTTCTTCCTCCCCATACAATTTTTTCATGATACGATTCCCCATAGCATCATACGCAAAATCAAGATACGGGTCATCATTCTTTTTAATAGACCAGATCTTCCCATATATATTCCAAGTAATATCAAGTTCATCTCCGTTATTATAGTCAAATATAAGATTTCCGATTTCATCGTAAATATAATTTCCACTACTTTGGTTATCAATATCATCTGCATAATTTCCTGATAATAACGTATTATCACTAACATATTCTAATTGATTTTTGTCACTGACATAATGGTATTCAAATTCATCCATATCATATGGACTATCATCATCACCTGCACGCTTCATTGTATTAATATTACCGTTCCCATCATAAGTGTAGGCTGTGCCCCATTTATCGGTATAGCCTCTTCCTGCCCATGAAAATTCACCCGTTTCGTGAAGGTCGTCAGCCTCGAAACTTATGCTTTCCTGTAACCTGTTTAATTGGTCATAGACATATGCTTTACCCAAAACTGGTACTTCTGTTCCATCGGTTTGCCTTAATGCTGTAACCATTGATTTTATATTTCCATTGAAAAGATCTTCACTGGCATTATCAAGATCACTTCCTGAATAACCTGGAACGAAAGAGGGAACTCCGGTTTCAATTTGATTATAATCGCCATCATAATAATGAAGTATAAATCCGTAAGCATCTGCCGCGATGTATTGGTTATCATTTCCGCCTACGATATATCCATCCTTACCCATATCTCTTAAACTTGTAATAGCGCCTGCATTTGCTCCTTTAAGCCACCCCTGGATTGTATAAGCATAGTCTGTGCCTTGCACCTGTAAAGCTCCTGTGACTGTTCGTGCCAATGGACCATGCCGATAATATTGGTATTCTGCTTCCTTTGAAAAATAATAACTGTTGTCGCTAGAATATACTTCTTCAATTCTATTATCAGCATCATATAAATACTTATGATAAAATTGATCGACATCGCCCTGTTGGTAACTAACTGTATTTACATTCCCGCTAACTAGGTCATAATCATAATCAATTTTCTTAAACTGCTCCCCAAATGATTCTAGAGAAGGATTATCTTGTATAAGTGAAAATACATTCCCATGAATATCATATGTATAATGTGTAGCATGTTGGTAGTTTGCCCAAGTATCGTCATAGATATCCTGATATAAAACCGTAGCTATCCTTTTTCTCAAATTCTCCTGTCCATCAGCTCCAAAAGGTGGAGTTTCCGCTAATGTAGGATAGGGCACTGCATCATAAAACGTATGGGTTACTTCCTCTCGATCTATTGGAGACAGATTTTCAGGGAACCCCTCCGTGTCATTTAAGAATTCATTAAAATCTTCTATTTCCTCTACAGTTTCACCTTCAATGGGATCAGCAGCTGTTATTTGACCTACTTCAACAATTCTTCCCAATTCATCAAATTTTGAATAACTGTATTTTGACCAAAGTATCGCATCATCAATTGTAAAAGTCTCATTTTGCTTTGCATTTTGAGAAAGCACCAAACGTCCCAGTCCGTCATACCAAAATTCAGAAACTCCTGCATCCGGCGTTTTTTGCCATTTGAGTTGGTTTAGACTGTTATAAATGTAATAGCTTACTAATTCATGAGGATAGTCGAACAAATAAGGTATCCCTGCTGCCCTTGCTGTTTCGACATCATCTAATTCACCATCAGGAAGCACTAAAACACCTTCCGGAGGTACCGTTGCGACTAGACTTCCTGCCTGGTCATAATAATATAGTGTATATTGATATTCCGCTGCATCATATTCCATTGTAAATGTTTCTGCAAAGTCATTTAATGTATTAAAACATTCTGCTTTATAATTTGCTATAAAATCACTCTTTAAAGTTTCAATTTGTGAATTATAAGCAGTGAGGGCATTTGCATGTGCCACCAACATTAAATTATTAAAACAATCATTGATCATTTCGAATTCTTCAAAATGGATTGTATTGGAAACGCATTCATCGTCCAGCGAAGATACTGTTGGAAGAGGATCAATTGTTCCCATTTCTAATGTTACTAAATGTGTTGGTGAAGAATATGTTGGAGTTCCTATTAAATCTACAATGTTTGATTCATAAAATCCCGAAATAATTTCTATATATGTGGCAGTTGTGTTTGGTGAAGGTATTGGATATGTAAAAATAAAAGAAGTTAATTCTGAATAAATTGTAAATGATACATGCGTTTCACCCCCAAGAGCTGTAATTTCTAATAAAAATGAGTCATCACTTAATCCTGTATGGCTTCCGGTAATCGTAATTGGAATTTTTCCGGTACCACTGTTTACACCTCCGATGATGATTTCAAGTTCAGCAAAAGAACCTGGTGAGTTTTCCGTGGCAAGTGGATCATCACAATCGTTACAATTTTTCACTGATATGCAGCTGCTAGTTCTGATATCATATGTATTTGTTCCGTCAGAAAATTGAGTAATAAAATCGTAAGTAAAATCTGAAGTAAGAGATTCTGAATAATCACTCGTAATAAAATTTATAGCAGTAATAAATGCATCATCGAAATCAAATGTCTCGACCATTTCCGGATCTGAAATAATAAATTCAAAAGTGCAATTATCGAAATATTCCTCTTCAATTACAGTGCTGATTGCAGCTACAAAATGATCCTCGTTAACTTCTATTACTCTCCAAACCTCATCAGTTAGGGGTGAACCGGTTATTAATTCCAACCGAGGAGTATATTCTGTTAATGCATCAAGGTCAATATCTCCGGCAGGTATAAGATCACCATCAGTAACCAATTTTTGTAATAAATTTTCCAAGTCATCTCTATTATAGTGTTCAGGTTCGCTACAGGAAATTGGTGGTTCAAATCCGCAATCCGTTATTGGAAAATCATACACATCGGTTGCTCCCCAATGCCAGTCGGCATATCCGAAAAAAGCATCAGTAATTGTTTCCTGTAAAAAGGTAAAGTTTTTATTAGGTCCTACGTAAGTATCAATCGAAACTCCAGAAAGGGAATTAATAAATTCATCAGCACTTATAGGGGTTGTCAGGTGCATAATAATATATCGATCCCCATCTTCATTTGTTAATTTGAATTCGGTGGAATTTATATAATCCCATTGGTATAGATCTGTTTCAGTTGCTTTTCCCAAATATTTTTCTAATTGCGATACAAATAAAAGTGATTCTACTACTTCTCCATCTGTATAAAAGTCATCCTCATCAAATTTAATATTCATTATAGTCCAAAGTGCTATTGCCTCAGGAGTTAAATCGCATGTAGAGTTGATGAATGAATAATCTGCTATGTCAATGCAACTTCCGACTTCTCCCGTTAATAAAACATCATGTGTGATTGTTCCACCAATATCAACTGTTGCTTCAATTTCAAACTCTGTTTCACTGATCACCTTTATATCGTAAAAGTCTGTAATATCATCAAAAACCGTCCCGATAGGAGCACCCGCTTCAATTATTAATGTTAATTGAAGTGTTCCGATCCCTGGTGGAGTCCATGTTAGTGTTGAGCCACTCTCATTAGGATTCCAACTGGTAGAAATATCGGGAGTAATTCCACAATCCATTAAATCCTCCCAAAGTCTATGTGTTAGTTCTATATTAGTTAATATATTTGCATCTGTGGTTAATAAATTAGATTCTGCCCAGCCATCCAAAAAATATTCCAAATCTCTTGCTTTAGCTGGATTTCCTGTAGACTCAAAATAAACCAGATCCGATTCATCATAAAATTCTTCAATGGATTCATCCATCTCGGGTTCATCATCTCCAAGAGGGAAACCGAATGTGTTTAATGGATCAGGAAATCTTGGGGTTTTTTTCGTTAAATAAACTCCTGAAGGAATAGCACAGGTATAATCTCCTGAAAATAAATCGGTAAAATTTGTAATTTCAGTTTCAAAGGGATCAGCATAGGAATAGTCAAAATTATACGCATCTGTGCCAATACAGCCATTGTATGATTTCTTTGTGTCAACATAAATATTTGCTGCTTCCTGCCACATATCATGTTTTATTCCAGTATAAATTCCAACAAAAGCTAACCAAGTAGAATAATCATCAACCATGAATTCTTCATCAGTATCAAAGCCGGTTCCGACCAAATAAGTATTTAGGTCATCACAATCCCAGGAATATATCAAGGAAGGGTCAACGTGAGCCTGAATATATGCAAATTGATATGCGGTTATATCATAAATCCCACATTCGAAAATCAGATGTAATTTATCATCCATATCACCCGCATCAAAACCTGCATCAAAAAACGGATCCTGCACTTCTGGGTGTATCAAGTCGTCCCATGTATCAGCCGCAAAAGCGTTATCAATCAAATATGCATCAAATTCAAAGGAATTATAATCAATACCTAATGTTAATACATCAGCTGTGAAGTCATATATTCCAGAACAGTTTTCATAATAATCCCATTCTGGATGATAAATAACCAGTGAATGTGCCCAATAAGGATTATTAAGATAATAGTATATAAAATCTTCAACGTTAATTAACTCTTGAGGTAAAATGTATACACCAAATTCATCTACATAAGACCCCATTGCCTCGGGATATGGAGCACCATCCTCAACATAAATTTTAGAGGGAGTTCCATCCTCATTAAAATAAGCAAATTGCCAATCACCATCAATAAACCTCAAGGGTGATTTCCAACTTCTGTAAATTAAAATAGCTCCCAATCCAGTACCATGAGGTTTAAGAGGGAATATATTTGAAGATTCATTTAATATTGAAAGATTAAAAATGTCTGGATTTATTTCTCCTGTTTCCGGATCGAGATATTCCGCATATTGTCCTCCCGGACGGACATCTTCCAGCATCATATTATAGCCAACTGCACAAAAATCATTGGAGGGTAAACCACAAATAGTTTTACAATCTTCAAGAATTTTATTAAATAGATCGGTCAATGCGGCTTCTTCTTCATCTGAAGGATCTATTACTGAAGCATGTTCTGTTATAAAGGTACCTACATCCGTCAATTCTCCGCAATAATCACAATCTATATCACAATCTGTGGAAGCTATATCTCCTTCATAAATTGTTTCAAATTCCTCAAGCGAAGTAAAACATCCTGTTATATTTAATTCCTCCACTTTTTCCGCATAAATATTTGCATAAATTTCCATTGCAGCCTCATTTATGCTAAGTGTTTTAGTAATTGTGTAAGTACCCACTTCCAAACTAATTGCTGAAAATGTTTGCATGCCATCATTAGCATCCACACAATCTAAGGAAGCTTCATCGGCTGATGAAACCGGCATATCACCGATCTGTATGATATAGTCAACCCCTCCAACTATTGATTTGCATTCATCTAATAATTGAATATGGAGATCATATACACAGTTTAAACAAATTGCTCCTAAACAATCTTCCATATAATCTACTCCTTCCATATTATATACAAATTCGTAGTTTGCAGCCTCAGTAACAACAATAGGCATGCTTGATGAAAGTGTCATATTATCATCGGTAAAGAAATTTTTTCCTCCTATCTCATCTAATGGATCCTGATCCAATAAATCTATTATATATGTTTTACTTGCTTCGGCATACAGTTCAGCCTCGGTATCATCGTTAATTAACATTTCAGTACTCGATGATCCTGAACCGGCAAGGGCAGTAGCAATTACATTTCCTTTCATATCAATATATGAAACACTTACCTGACCATTTGGATCAACGATGGCATTTTTTTGATAGTGCGATGCATCTCCAACATTTGTTCCAAAGAGCCTGTCCAGTTCTTCTTGAAAAGGAGTCCCATACATATATTTGGTTACATGCCCATCTACAATATTATGCTCTGGTCCAGGCATGGTTTGTCTTCGGATTCTGCCTGTCATATCAGGCATGAATTCCGTCAATACAAATGGATAACCTGCCGCATCCGGAATAAATGAGTTAAAATCATTTGTAAAATCATTTTCATCCGAATAATATTTTCCTGCCCCCGAGGTATTTCCAAAAGTATTTAGATCGGGTTCGCATTCATCACCTGTTTCATCTTTATCAAAATCTAGTTTACTGAATTTCTCATCTGAATCATTAACATTAAATTTCTCAAAATATTTTATTTCTCGATCTCTCTTCGGTCCTGCTAATATAGGTGCCGGTGCCGGAAGACTTTGTACTGCTGCCCTGCCCTGATGGTCGTAAAAGGTTTCCGCTATTAAAACTTCCTTATTAGTATTTGCAAGCACAACACTTTGTCTACCGCGCATTGTACCATCCATATACGTAATTGTATGTTTCATTTTTCCTTCCTCTGCATAAGTAGCTTGGTACATCCAATTTTTATCGAACTCATGTTCCGGTTGTCCGGCATCACCAATTAGTACGAAGGGGATACCTTCGGTAAGTTCAATTTCAGAAACAAGATATTTATCCTCAACACCATCATCATAATTATCGAGGATATTCCAATTACCAATTAAAATTTTATCGAGCCCACCATCCCAATCACTAATATCCACACCTATCCCTCTTACTCTCGCAATCACATATCCTTTATCGTAAACCGCAGGAAATTTAATTGCACTATTTGAGCTAACCTGTATTCTGGTACTATTATTATGGAAAGCAAATTCACATTCAGATTCAGTCAATTCAGTTGCAAGATCGGTTGCAGAATAATTATTTGAATAGGTCCATTCCACATCATAATGTGTGGCACCTTCCATAGCAAAATGATTAATACCAACCTGATTGTATTCATCATCCCAGTGCACTTCCATATCTTCACCGTTGGTTATAAGAGTCGGATCAAATTCATAATATCTTTCCCTTTCAATGCCTAGTTCAAACGCAAGTCCATCAGGCAGATCTCCAATCGCCAAATTAGTACCAGCAGCATTTTTTACGGAAATTATAGTAATTTTTATTTTATAGGCATTATTAAATCTGTATTCATTTAAATCAACAAATGTTGCATTATTATCATAATCATAATCAACTCTCAAAGATGGATTAGGAGAAACTGTTACTTCGGTTAGTGAAGCAGTAAGAGGAGGAGACGCAGGATCAAAAGGAACAGAATGCGTCCAATATTTTAGTTGGAATGTTACAACATAGGATTTATCTGCCGTGAAATAATCCTTTTTATTATGATCGATATATAAGCGAACATAATTGTTTACTTGCTTATCCGTAAATTCATATGATACACCGCTCACAGCTTCTGCGTCGGTGAGTTGAATGACATTAGTAAGACCAGGTGGCGTCCAGTCATAATCAATTAAATATTTCGGACCGGAAAGCAACGATGAAATCTGCGTATAACCAATTTGACCTTGCAGGCATAGAACTGTTGTTATCAAAAAGGCACCATTTCGAATAATTTTATTTCTAAAATCATGGTACAGGGAAATTATACTTTTCAGCATAAAATAGTTTTTAATTGTTTAGAATTATTTTTTTACCAGATTATATCTGCCTTCCTGTATTGTCATTATTCCACGTTCTGTTTCTTTCTTAACACGAATTAATTGACCCTCTTCATCGTATTCATAAAAGGTAGCATAGTGATTCGCATCCAATTCAGCCATCAATCTTTGAGTTCTGTTATCGTAGACATAGGTCATGGAAATTGCTTCAAAAGGTTGAACTTTAATATCATCAATATAAACCGGATAGGTTCCTGTTCCTGAATTTGTAAAAATAATCTCAAATTCACCTGTTGATTCTTCAGCTACGGTAAAGGTATATTCATGTCTTCTCCATCCATCAATTGGATCAGAAATTTTCTCACTCCCAACATCCAAAATAGAAACTTCGTCAAGTGTTACGTCAAATATTACTTTGGTTCCATCATCCTGAACATTGTCATTTATAAAATCTGTTTCTTTTACCCAGTAATCAATCAGAAACTTTTTAGCAGTTTCAGCATTTTTGTCGGGTGAAAATTGCGGAAGGCAATCCTTATCACTGATAGTGAATGGAGTTTCATAGGTAGTTCTTGTTACAATTTCCGGTATAAGATCCTCAAGATAATAGGAAGTAACTCCGCTTTCCTCTAATTGCATACTATAATTACCGGTATGTGCCCACCTTGAAGTAATTGTACCATCTTCAATTGATGGAGTTAGATCAAAATGTTCAGAATTACATTCTTTTATAAAAATAGCACTGAGATAATAATCATCCTCAAAATTTTCAAACCCAATCTGTTTGTAAGGCGAATTATCGCATACCATTTCTGCAGTGGTATTATTTAATCCGTAAGAATAGGAGGTAAATATATTAAGCGGATTTACTGATTCAATGCCACCTACGGATATATCATGTTTATTTGCTTGTGCTGTCCATTGCCAACCTGTAATATCACCGCTTTTATTCCAACCACTGCTGTAATTCCAGAATTTATTGAAGGATTCATATGAACCATCAGTCTTTAAATTAATACTATTAATGTCAGAGTAGGAATTATTGTTCTTGTTCACCAAAAATGTATAATCCATTTTTTTATTCCAGACACCTAGGACTCCCCTTAAATAAGGGTTAGCATATTCTCCAATACTTCCGTAACATGAAGTTGGTGCATAAGTGAGGTTTGTACACTCCCTTAAAGGTATACAATCAAATTCATTAGAGGTGCCTATTAAAGTTTGAAGATCTCCTTCCGTATCTGTGTATGATATAGACACTTCAAATGATGAAACATCAGCGCAACTTAGTGGTTCATCAGGAACAATTATTTCAATTTGAGGATCACTTGGTGAATCAAAAATATCATCAATAATGAGACCCCAATCAGTAACTCCTGTGAATGATAATTTAAAACTACATTCTTCCCGCCCAGTAAGATTATCATTCAAAAAATCAAAGTGAATATCACCATCATCTATATCTGTTTCAATATCTACATCGACGATATTATACCCATTACTCATTAAATCATTTAATAAAGGGGTAAATTCATAGTAAAACGCTTCATCAGCATCAATTGGAAATTCATGTATTGTTAATGTAGTGTTTTGATATAAATATTTTTCGCCCAGGAAGGTCGTAAAGAAATTCACAAATTGTTCACCTGCAATAGTTAGAGCTGGGTCACAATAACATTTTTCAATAGGTGCTGGTGTTGATCCTGATTGGCACAACATATTCCATGCGTCAGAATATTCGGAAGCCGAAGCAGAAATAATCTTTTTACCTACACCTATTTCTAAATGGGTGATTTCCTCATTTATTGGTATTTCTCGTGTAACCAGTCCACCCATTGAAAAAGTTTGCATGTTCCTTCTTCCTGATCTAAATACCTTTCCAACAATTTCTTTTGCTGTTTTGCCAACTACAATAAAGGGTGGTGGGTTTCCATAATCATCAATTAAATAAGTATCAGTTCCATCATTATATACAATTGCTCGAAAATAGGATTCGTAGCCCGGGTCAATGTCTCCATCTGCATCAATACTATATTTTACTGTAAATAAAATTTCATCACCTGGCACTATTTGAGTAATTAAATCATCACCATTATCCACTATTCCAGTTGTCCAATCGAATCCATCGTCTACAACCTTACTATCAAATGTGAACCCGATATTTTTTGAAGCTAATCCCATACCATCATAATTCCAGTATGCTGGATAGGAAAGTGAATAATATCGTTCATCGAATTCATTTTGAGTTGATGTAAGAATAACTGTTCCACTATTCAAATCCCATAATTCATTTTTTTGATTAATCGTGGAACCTTCCTCTTTTACTATAATTTCTGAAATAATTCCTATTGTATTAATCACCTTCGTAGAAACAACAGTATTTACTCTTTCAAAACTGACATCAACACCAATCATTGCATTTACAAAAGGAATTGGAAAAGGTGCACCCGCTAAAAACAGGTCAAGATTTAAATTCAGATCGCCACCAATTGTATTTGAATTACTGGATCTGTAATCCAATGTATGATCGATTGTAACTCCCAGCTCATGCTCCTCGATATTGTTTTGGGCATCAATTGCTTTAACAGTACTAACTAAATGTTTATTACCATCATCATAAAATTTATATTCCGTGGAACTGTATGGCTCACTTTCTCCCTGTGCATAATTGGAAACCTTTTTAAGCTTCCCATGCATATCGTTTGTTGTAATTGAAAACCCTTGGGAAGCTGTATACATGTGATAATATGGAGCCGGAAAAACCGCAACTGCTGAATAATCAGATTTTATGATATTTGGCTCCAATGAAGTTGCTTGTGTTTGAAATGGGTAATCTCTGGTTGTATAATGATCATATACTGTTTTGCCAACTGAAGTTCTATTCACTCCTGCGATATCAATATTTTTAATTGTAACCTTTGAATAACCAACAACTGGTGCCGGAAAAAATTCCTCACCAAAAGGTGTTTCATTATAAAAATTATATTTATATTTTTTTGTTGGATCGTAGCCATAAAATTTTCCGATCTTTTTAGGATTTTCGTCACCTCCCAGTGCGGGTTCATATGCGGCCACCCCTGTACTTTCACCATCTTTTAAAGCGTAATTATATTCTTTAGCATAACTAGATGCCACACCATCATCAGTTGTCATTTCATCCCAATTATCCAAAACTGTAATTTGTTTAACTCGATGCCCACCACCAAGTTTCTTTTTATCCGGATTTTTTAAGCGAACCCATGAGTGATCCTCAACCATATCTTTACAATAACCATTATTTACCATCTTTTCATTTGGGTTTCTAAACATATCAATGAGCGACGTGATTGGAACAATTTTAGTAATAAAACTTAGAAAATTTTCCATGGATTCATTCTCTGAAAAGGTTTCACTTACAATATTCTTTTTTGCATTTAACATCGTGAATTGCCATCCTGTTTTTGCAATTGGATTAACATTTGAAAAATCCAAATCATGTTTAATTTCTGCACTTTCAAGTCTTATATATCCAAACTCATAATCACCGGATATCCCTTTAATTGCTCCAGCATATTCAGAATCACTGATATCAATTTTACAATAACCTGTTACATATTCATTTTTTGCAGGTTCCCCATCTGCATTTGTACTTGTCATTACTTTAAAATAGAGGTTTTTAATTATGCCATTTGGATTTAATGGATCCAAATCATCAAAGAGTAAATAATTTGTTTTCACAAAATTTTCGGCCTGTGAATCATCATAATCGATATCCAATAGGTGATCAGACAGCTCGAAAATGAGAAAATTATTATTCATTATCGATCCCACATCACCATCATACATTTCGAAAGTCCATTCTACTGGTGTATTTTTATTTGCTTCATTTGAAAATTTATATATTTCAAATAATTGAGTTGCAGGAAGATCATGAATATATGCATAATCATCACTTTCATAATCTACTTCTATCCGACCACCGCCAGGTGTATGAATTTTATAAAGGCACCAAGCGGCGGCATTTATATTTGCTTGTTCCTGATTGGTTTGATCAACATATGGAAACTCTATGTTTGAGAGTTCACCGGGTTCTTTATAATTACCCCAGCGGTCTGAATACATAAAATTGTAAGGGAAATTATAACCCGCAACATTATCATTATCAAGATATTCAAATGTATAACTATTATATTTTGATTTTTGAGAATTATTATAAGTGAAATATACTTCTTCCAAGGTTAATTTTCCTTCCGTGATTTCCGAATTTGCTGGATATCCAACACATAATGTATAATTATATTTAAAATGAACAGTTTTTATGGGCTGAGGATCATCATAATAATAATCTGACAAAGAGTATAATCTGATTTCATCCAATTGTGATAATTTTAAGTTTTCTACCGGATATTCGTCCATACCTCCATTAATACCTGCAACCTCATAACCATCATGTCTTCCGCCTTCACCAGGTTCGGAAATAATAAATTCTGCTAGATATCTTTTAGTTTCAATTTTATTTAAATACCATATTTCTTTTTCACCATATACATAATTAACCTTGTCATCAGTACAATCTTGTTTCAAACCTTCATAAAAATTTCCCAACATTGCATCTGCAGTAAATGGAGTTCTCCATTTAAAAATCGGAATATTTGGTTCATAAAATTCACCATCTTCAGAGGGGTCGGTATCAAATCCATAGGTATATTTCACATAATTTCCTAAATCATCATTGGAAGCTCCATCACCAGTAACATCAACATAATCTGGAGATAAAATCTCAGTTAACATGTAACTATGCGCATAGGCAGGTGTAGTGGTTTTATGAAAAAACCAATCCTTACCACTTTTATTTCCGGAGGTATTTTGTGTTGCAGAATATGTTTTTAAATTATCTGTAGGAGGTGTCGGAATTGTTGTACAATCCTCATCTTTACCAACATTAAAACTTACTTCCTGTAGTGTGATATTGTAAACTGGTAAACCATACACATATCTTGTTCCGTCAGAGGTTGTCACGATTATTCTTTCGATATGATTTGGTTTTGCGGATTCACATATTTTATATTTTGTATTTAAACCGCGTCTATCAATTTCCTCTTTTGTAAAATAACTGATGGAAGTATTTCTTGAAACCCTTTCATTTCGATTTTTTGAAGCAGCTGGTATACCACTGTAGCTTCCTCCTTCTGTTTTAAATTCCGTAAATACTGAAGTTGTCCCAACCAAATTCTCTGCTTTCATTACTATTGCATTCCTTCCACCCCAATCATCCATGTAATTTGATTCGTCTGTAAATGTGGGTTCTCCAATCATTGCAAAATGTACCCGCTCAGCTGTCGTATTAATTGTATTATCAATTCCATATTGAAACATAGAATTTGCGGGAGTTCCGTCCCAATTCTCGCCACTGTTTGAAACATTAACATAACCTAGATCAATCCCCGGACTCGTAATATTTCCGATTGATCCTTCAAATCCAACAGTTCCAGAATTCGATGTTACTTTTGTATGGGGTTCCTGAATATATCCGATATCGTTTCTATAAGCTCTGAAACTTCCGCCAAAACCTGGAGCTGAAACGTTAAATAGGTCATAGGTCAAATATCCCATGGATAAATAATCAGTGCTCTCATAAATTTGCCCATCATTTGCTCTATTAAAATCCAGAAGCAAATTCTCATCCTCCTTATTATTATCTAAATATAAATATCCAACTGCCTTACTACTTTTAACTATTTCGCTTTCATCTAATTTTTGTTCTGAATAGGACACTGCACCATTGACAAAAACATCAGACCCTAAATAGTCAAATCCTAATTTAACATTGGCCGCAACTGCATAGTTTTTGAATGAATGCTCTGGCCTGGGAGAATAGGATCTATCCATATTATGAACATAACCACCCCCACCTCCAATTGACCCTAAATATCCATCTCTTGTATTCTCTTTAGTAATATGAGTATAAGATTTGTATTCCTTGTTATAATTCAATGATACTGCCTCTAAACCTTTTGTTGTTGAGAAGGATGAATTAAGGGCAAGTTTCCCAGGAAAGTTAATCTTATTATTCGAACCAAAAGCGGCGCCCATTTTATTAACGACTGTCTCGAGATCTAAACCAAAATTTAGCCCAACATCACCAAATTCATCGGGGCTTGGTGATTTTACGGTATATCCTACATTTGCAATTTGGCCTAATTTAAATGACTGATTGAAAGAGGATGTTACAGACAAGCCCTCATAGTTATTAAAGGAAAAATTTAAATTATATCCTAATCCCATCTTATCTTCTGTTGCGGCATCAGCTCCAGTTTTTATTCTATCTTTGCCAAATAGTTCATTTCCAATTCCAATTGTTGCAGTAAACGTTTTATTCGGACGCATATTCATTTCATCAATTACTTCATCATATTTAAAATCATCCGGCAAGCCTCGCACACTTCTTGAAATTGAACCTGGATTTAAGTTCCAACCTAGACCAACCCAACTGGCTTCTTGCTCCATGGTAATACCTGCTTGGTAATTAAGAGAGAGTGGAATATCTCCTAAATCCAAAACAGGAATGGAGTAGCTAAAATCACCTGTAAATGGATCTACCCAATTGTCCACATTCATTGCACTTGGCCCCTGCATCTCAGGCTGAGATGGTCCATTTGCAAATGCAAAATTTAAGAATGCATTTCCAAAAATGATTTGAATGCTTGTCAATACCATGACAACTTTTACTGATTTGCTATTTCTTAATGTTTGTAACATATGAATGGATTTAATTAATATAAAATTTTAGGTCTAATTATTTAATAACATGCATCAGGCAAGCTATTTTTTCTAAATCGTAAATAATATCTTTGTTGATTCACTAAGACTATCTCCAGAATATACAGTCCGTTTTCTAATTCATATTCATCCGGACACATATTAATATAGGTATAATTACTTCCGTTGCCATAAGCTAAAGGGATATCAGCTTCATCACCTACGATTTCATCATTATCGTTTGTAATTGTAATAGAAACTATACTATCAAGCCGTATATACTCATCCGGAAATTTCAATGGTAATAAATTACTATCAATGTATACGATAGAACTTGACAGTTCGCGATCCATTAAAAAATAAAATGGTGGGTCTATATTCAAAGAATCCTCTCCATAATCATATACAAATCTCCAAGCTTCACTTCCCGAATAAAAATTCCCGTTCTCTGTATACGCGAACACCTGCCATGCATATTCTTTCCCCTTAATTAATTGTGGAGAACCAACGGAATAAAAAAACGAATTTTGATTAATAATATCTGCTCTTACCTGCGGTTGATTTCTTTGAAGGGCTGTTGTAGCGGTTTCATTTTTTTCTATTTCGGTTACTTTAATTTCATATTTTATATTTCCTTTTGGAAGCGGGTATGGTGGTATCCAATTGAACATCGGATTTTCATCTTCAATGGTGTCATTATTATAAACACTGATCAGTTGAATTGGCATCATTAATTCTGCGTTGATATTATATACATACTTGCCCAGTGGTTCTGTATATTCACCATTACCGACAGAATTGCAAGAGATCTCTACTTTATAATTTCCCGAAGGAAATATGCCGCCTTGTTTTGCGAGTTCGTTCTTAAAACTTCTTTGAGAATAATTAACTATGATTGGTTGAAAAGGTCTTAGGTTCGCTTTATTAATATTAATTATTGTTCCTGTAAATTGAAATTTTTTTGTGGTACTTGTCACTATTTTTGATACCTGCTCATCGTAAACGGTAACCGACACATTTACCCATGCATCGGCAAGATTGGGATTAGTTCTCACAATCGTCATATTCCACAGATCATCGAGGGTAAATCTTGGACCCGGTGTGATTGCCGTAACTGTAACCTGTGACATTACGATGGTGGTTAGCAGTAGAAGTGTAGATAAAATAAAAAGCTTTTTCATTTTTCAAAAATTATATGTTGCTGAAATGTATGCATACGTTGATGATATGTTCTGAATATTTGTGATGTATTCCACACTTTGTTCGGGATAAACATACATGCCGACCTTAAATCCCAATGCTTTTATTGCATTGATATTTAATTCTAACTGACCACCCGGATCGAATGCATTATTTTCATCGCCAGTCACTTGCAGGTTGGCAAATACTTCCACATATTTTAATGTTGTAAATCTTGTTCCCAGACTAAAAGTCTGAAAGGAAATATTTTCGCTAATGCTGAATGCCTCATTCAAATTCCAACCTGTTTGTATGCTGAATTTTTTAAAGTTCAGGTTGTTCATCACATTGTAAAATCTGCTGTGGAAATTGGTGGTATCATTTGTGGCGCTCAAGGTGTTAAGTTTAATAAAACTCACCGATGCGATACAGGGTATCTTTCCGATTCTGTACGAGTAAGCCGAAGTTGCCGACAAGGTATTTACCTCAATCTGGTCATAATTATTGATGATCACATTCGGTAAATAATCAATGCTGAGCATTGGGAGTTTAGGGTAATTGATGCGCAATCCTGCCTTCATATTGTAATAGGAAGTAGTGGTTTCTTTCAGGCCTTCCAGATTATCTCGATTTTTAATAATATGTGCCGAAACCATTACTCTTCTTTTTAAAAGATTTTGGTCAACGCCAAACTCAAGATTAAAAAGATCGTTAAGTAAGAAGGGATTACCCGGTGTGTAAAAACCGGTGCCGATATATCTTGAGGTGAGCGTTATGGTAGTATTATTTTTAAAGATCACGGAGGAAAGCGTAATTTTTCCTGCTTTATCGGTAAAGGAACCGTCATCGAAATTGTCCTTTTGTGTAAGGGTTTGAAACAGCCAGAAAGGAGATGTTGTTTGCTCTTCTGCTTCCGCATCATCAAAACCCAACACATCTTTATTCTGTGCATAAGAAATGGCCACGTCTCCTTCCACTTTGATCTTATTTTTTAAAACGGAAGCGGTGAATTTACTTGCTATGGCATTATTGCTTTCCAGAAAATTATAAAAGGAGAGTGAGTCTTCATCCGTAAAATCTGAATTAAGTACATATAATCCATAGGTGAATTTTTCCGATACCTTTTGTTCGTATCCCGCTACATATAATTTACTGTAGGTGTTTTGTGTTTTATCCTGTTGAAACAGCGTCGAATTATCATTTATCCTGCCTGCAATTCCGATGAGATTAATATCGCCAATTGCATAATTTACATTAAATCCGTTCAGCAACACTCCGCTTATTGAGAACTCGGAATAATTGGGGACCGTTGCACCGAACTGCAACGCGTTAAATCCGGAAACAAAGGATTCAATTTTTTTTAGCTGATCAATATTCTTTAATTTTTCTTTTACTGCATCAGGATCAGTAAGTGTTCCGGTATCAAAGTTTTTAAACTCATCGTAGTGGGATTTTACTGTTGCGACACTAGAGTCCTGCAATATCGTTTGTTGTAATTCCTCCTTTTTATCGAGAATATTTTTATAACTTTTTGCTTTTTCTATGAGTTCGTTTGCTTTTTCGATTTTCTGCATAACCGAATCCCTTAATTGCATCAAAGAGTCCTTTGTTTCCATAGCCTGTTGATAAGCTACAGTCGAGTCTGTGTTTAAAGAATCTGCAAGCAGTTGTGTGTAATCTTCAGAACTATATTCTTCAATTTTTTTATTTAGTAATTCTACTGCTGCCGAATCGTCTAAATAATTCTGATAAACCTCAAGGCTGTCCAGATACTTTAATTCATTTTGGAAGTATGGATTGTTTGTTACGCTTTCCAAACCATTAAATTCTTCTATCATGGAAACTGCGGATGCATATTTAGCGGGGTCTATTCCCGATTTTTCTTCGAGCTTTTGTTGAAGTCGTTCTTCCAGGATTGTCTGATACTGATCCGTATCGAAGTTGAATTGAAAGGTTGGTATATTCTGATAGTAAAAATCACTGTCGGTATCATAATAAATGGAAGCAGTTAACGGATATCCGAAAGCCTGCAAGGATGGGTTCAGATAAATTCCGCTGTTTCTATGCGCAATTGTGACAGGGTTTTGATCTGTAAAAACATCCATATAACTAAATACCTCTGCCGAGCCATGGATCTGAAAATCAAGCCCAGGTATTCTATTTTTTCCTGCCTGCAATAAAGAATCGGCTATCGAATTTTTCACACTAATAAAGTCGCAACTGCGATTGAGTTCTATTTTTGGTTCATGGCTGAATATACTCACACATAAAACATAATCACCGGTTGGTATTTTGTCCTTATCGGTCCCTTTTTTCTTATCTTCCGGATGCGGAAAATTATTTTCTTCAGTAATTCCCGTAATTGTTGCAGGAGTAATAAGATAACTTTGCATTCCTGTAATAATTACTTCTTCTTTTATTCCTTTATATAAAACAGATTCGTTATTATCATAAACCGTTAATTCAACATCAAGTATTTGTTGACCGGCATTTAAAGAATTGATGCTAACATCCCACAAATCTTTCGTTGTGGAAATGTTATTTTTATTCATTGTAATATTTACCTGACTATAACTCATAATTGTAATTAGAGATATACTTCCCGATAAAATAAATCGGGCAAAGTGATAGCGATATCTTGAAAATCTCGTTTTCAAAAAGCACATAAATTTAGCGTTCCGATTTTATTTCAAATCAGATCAAAGGTCACAGAAACGTTACAGTACTTGGTTTATCGCGGGTTCAGGACGATAATAATGGTAAGTCAGCGGGGTGCTTGTGTGGCCGA
>JAYSYX010000333.1:0-3155 GCA_043727235.1 Bacteroidota bacterium | reverse complement strand
AGCATCATAAAATGGTCAGTGATTTTAGGGATTGGCCTATAGCTCTTATCATCAAATTATGGAAGGGGATAACTCCTTTGTCAAATCTTAAGAAGTGCTAAAGTGGTTTGGAAATATAAAAGAGTTTGAAAAATTTCATTAAGATTTTTCAAAGGCGATGCAATTTGAACCCCGTTGGATAGAATAACTGGGCAGTGTTGTCCTAACAGGTTTTAGGATGACGACCTCACAGGTTTGGGAAACCTGTGAGGTCTAATGTTCATGTATTAATCAAATTTTAAGAAAAACGAAAAACCATTTAATACTTTTAATAGAGTATTGTTTTGCCCGAAAACATATCGTTTTAAATGAAAATTCTTTTTAACCCGTACAGACCTCACAGGTCTCCCAGACCTGTGAGGTCGTCGTAGACCTGTTAGGTCGTCCCAGATTTGCGAGGTCATAGTTGGATTTTATAACTTAAAACAATCCATCCAACAACCCCTCATCCACAATCTCCGGCAGCGTAACCTTTAACTCCGGAGTTTTTTCCATTTCTCTTTTTATTGCAAACATCGCTTCTTTATTTCTTGCCCAGCTTCTGCGGGAAATTCCATTATTTACATCCCAGAATAACATTTGTTGTAAACGTGTTTCTGCTTCTTTGGTGCCATCCAAAACCATTCCGAATCCACCATTAATTACTTCTCCCCAACCTACACCACCACCGTTGTGAATACTCACCCAGGTTGCGCCGCGGAAACTGTCGCCTATAACATTTTGAATTGCCATATCGGCTGTAAATTGGGAGCCATCGTAAATATTACTTGTTTCGCGATAAGGAGAATCTGTTCCACTTACATCGTGATGGTCTCTTCCCAAAACAATTGGTCCGGATAACTCGCCGTTTGCTATCGCATCATTAAAGGCTTTTGCAATGTTAATTCTTCCCTCTGAATCAGCGTATAAAATTCTGGCCTGACTCCCAACCACCATTTTATTATCCATTGCCGATCTTATCCAATTAATATTATCACTCAATTGCAATTTAATTTCATCAGGAGCATTGGCATATATTTCCTCCAAAACTTTTGCAGCGATATTATCTGTTTTGCGCAGATCGTTTTCGTCGTTGCTAGCACAAACCCATCGGAAAGGTCCGAATCCATAATCAAAACACATGGGACCTAAAATATCCTGCACATAACTTTTATAAATAAATGTTCCATCTGCATTTACTATATCGGCACCTGCGCGGGATGCTTCCAATAAAAAGGCATTTCCATAATCGAAAAAATACATGCCGTTTGCAGTTAATTTTTTTATTGCATTTGCATGACGTCTTAAACTTTCATAAACTTTTTCTTTGAATAAAGGAGCATTTTCTGCCATCATTTTATTCGATTCCTCAAAACTTAATCCCACAGGATAATATCCACCTGCAAATGGATTATGCAAGGAGGTTTGATCACTTCCAATTTCAATTTTAATATTTTCCCCAACAAGTTTTTCTAATAGATCAACCACATTTCCGTGATATGCTAATGAAACTGCTTCCTTGTTTTTTCTCGCAATTTCCATTCGGGAAATAAGTGTATTCAAATTACTAAATACTTCATCCACCCAACCCTGTGCATGTCGTGTATTTAATGCTTTTTCATTTACTTCTGCTACCACACAAATTCCTTTCGCAATTACCGTTGCTTTAGGTTGCGCGCCGCTCATGCCACCTAGACCTGCAGTTACAAAAACTTTTCCGCTGCAATCTTTTGCGTTATTATCAATTTTTCTGGCGGCATTTAATACTGTAATATTTGTTCCGTGTACAATTCCCTGCGGACCGATATACATAAATGAACCGGCTGTCATTTGTCCGTACTGTGTTACACCCAAAGCATTATATTTTTCCCAATCATCGGGTTTTGAATAATTGGGAATCATCATTCCATTAGTAACAACTACACGCGGTGCATTTTTATGCGAAGGAAATAATCCCATAGGATGACCGGAATATAAAACCAATGTTTGTTCATCGGTCATATTTGCGAGATATTGCATGGTGATTAAATATTGTGCCCAATTTTGAAAAACTGCACCATTTCCACCATAGGTAATTAATTCATGCGGATGCTGTGCAACCGCATGATCGAGATTATTTTGCAACATCAACATAATGCATGCAGCTTGTTTGCTCTTATGCGGATAGTCAGAATATTTTCTCGCTTTAATTTCATAATCGGGCCGTAACCTAAACATATAAATTCTGCCGTAAGTTTTTAATTCCGCTGCAAATTCCGCTGCTAAAATTTTATGATGTTTTGCCGGGAAATAACGAAGTGCATTTCTTACAGCGAGTTTTTTTTCTTCGGCATTAAGTATATCCTTTCTTTTAGGAGCGTGATTTATTGTTGCATCTATCTCTTTTGCAACAGGCAATTCCTCTGGAATACCTTGTGAAATGTGACTTTTGAACTCTTCCCCCGATAAGTTCTTTGATACGCTTGTCATATACTGATTTTGCTCAAAGTTAGCATTTGAACGACTGTCTGACAAAAATGGCATAGTGTTTGGCTTTCCCCAAAACAAATTAACCGATATGAAAAAGATTTTACTTGGTCTATGTTTCACTCCACTCTTTTTTAGCTCCTGTGAAAGGGATGAGATCCCAGATTATGATGTCCGCGATGAATATGTAGGTTTTTACCTCGTAACGGATGCCTGCGATGCAACACTTTCAGATTATGAACTGGAGGTATTTAAATCAAGTAATTACAGCGATATTATTTTCGGATGGCCTGGATTATATGAGGCGGGATTTGAGGTAGAGGGTATAGTAACCGGCATGAAGGTGATAATTCCATTACAACAGTTTTATGTATCAACCTATCCTGAAATTTTTTATGAATTCAGTGGAAGTGGTTCATTGGAAGACAATGTTTTAAAAATGGATTATACCGTTTTAACAGTGCAGAACGGATTGATAATTGATGAAAATAATTGTATTGCAACCATGGTTCGTGAATTATAGAGTGATCAATGAATCACTGAAATACGAACAACGGATATTGCTTTTTCCTTAATTATTTTAAGGATATAATTTCCGGAGGTAAAATTGGAGACATTTATAAATTCTGTATTTGTTTCGATCTTATTTTCGGAAATTATTTTTCCTTCCA
>JAYSYX010000332.1:0-8110 GCA_043727235.1 Bacteroidota bacterium | reverse complement strand
TTTATTTTTTCTGAGGCGTCGAGATAAATTCTATGTGCAAATACCAATGCTTCCAATAATGAATTGCTTGCCAATCTATTTGCGCCATGTAAACCGGTTGAACTACATTCTCCACAGGCATATAAATTCTTTATGGAAGAAATGCCATTTTTATCTACCATTATCCCTCCGCACATATAATGCGCTGCAGGCGCAACCGGAATAAAATCTTTTTCAATATTTATTCCTATGGATAAACATTTTTCGGAAATATTAGGAAAATGATCGTGTAATTCTTCTTTATTTATTTTAGTACAATCAAGAAACACAAAATCATCTCCGCGAATTTTCATTTCATTATCAATTGCGCGAGCAACAATATCTCTCGGAGCTAAAGAACCTCTTTCATCGTACTTCTGCATAAATTCTTTTCCATCCAAAGTTTTTAATACTGCTCCTGCTCCGCGAATTGCTTCCGTGATTAAAAAGGAGGGTGATACACCCGCCTGATATAAAGAGGTGGGATGAAACTGCACAAATTCCATATTTGCAACCCTTCCTTTTGCGCGATAAACCATCGCCATTCCATCACCGGTTGCAATCAGCGGATTTGTGGTGTTTTTATATACTTGCCCGGCACCACCACTCGCCATTAATGTAATTTTCGAAATTACTTTTTCTATCGATTTATTTTTTTTATTTAAAACATAAACACCAAAACAGGTAATATCAGGAGTATGTCTTGTAACAATTCTTCCCTGATGATGTTGTGTGATAATATCAATTACAAAATGATGAATTAGAATTTTAATATTAGGAAGTGCATTTGCCTCTTCAATTAGTGTTTTTTCAATTTCTTTTCCGGTTATATCTTTGTGATGTAAGACACGAAATTCACTGTGTCCTCCTTCCTTGCCCAAAGAATATTCTCCGGTTTTAGTTTTATCGAAATCTGTTCCCCAATTTATGATTTCCCGCACGCGTTCCGGACCCTCCTTTACCACAATTTCCACAATTTCACGATTGCACAATCCGTCGCCGGCTATCATGGTATCTTCTATATGTTTTTCAAAAGAATCCTTTTCAAAATCCCATACAGCAGCAATACCGCCCTGAGCATATTTGGTATTGGTTTCCTCTTCTTCTGCCTTTGTAATAATGATCACCTTTTTGTCGGGAAAACGTTTTGCCGTCTTTAATGCAAATGTCAATCCTGCTATTCCGGAGCCTATCACCAAAAAGTCTGTTTTATACATTATGCTAAGGTAAAGCTGTTTGGCGGATTTTATTTAATTTTAGTATTGATAAAAGCAACAAAATGACACAAAGCGAATGGACCACCCGCTCATTTAACTTCGATTTTCCTGTTGGATTGTTCCCCGTAATTATTTCAAGATTAAAAGGTCTATATCCGAGAATTGTTGATCTTACTCAAAATTGCTCCGAGCATATTTTATCGCTTCAAATTAATAACAAATGGAGCATTAAACAACAAATAGGTCATCTCAGCGATCTGGAAGAATTACACACGGCGCGTTTAATTGATTTCAAAAATAATGCAACTATACTTAGTGCCTGGGACGGAACAAATAAAAAAACATTTAATGCAGATCACAACAATAAAAATATTATAAAAGTTTTAGAGGAATTTAAATTAGTTCGCGATAATTTTATTGATCAATTATTGACATTTTCAGAGAATGAATTAATTAAAACATCCTTACATCCCCGTTTACAAAAACAAATGCGTGTAGTTGATATGGCTTTTTTTGTTGCAGAACACGATGATCATCACATCGCAAAAATGTGGGAGATAATTGATCAGAATAAAAATCAGATCTAATTATTCTGCTTGTTTCTCTCTGTATTCAAAAGTAGCTTCTAGTGCTTCATAATATTCCTTACCATATTTTCTTATGAGTGCGGATTTTACAAAACGAAATACCGGCACACCCAGTTCTTTTCCATTTTTACAGGCCGGTTTACAAATACTCCAACGTTCATAATTTAATGCATCAAACTCGCCAACTTTAGTAATGCGTATTGGATATAAATGACAACTCACCGGTTTTTGCCATTTGATCTTCTTATCGATAAATGCTTTTTCAATTCCACAAAGCGCAACACCCTTATCCCAAATTGTATATGCACAGGGACCATTTTTCATAAGTGGTGTTTTTAAAACCCCTTCATCGTTCGTCACATAGTAACCCTGTTGTTCAATTGCTTTAATACCATCTTTTGTGAGATATTCTTTTACCAAAGGATACACCTTTTCCAACATTTTTCTTTCACTTTTATCTACAAAAGCACCTTCATCCCCTTCCACGCAACATGCTCCGTGACAAGCGTTTAAGTTGCACACAAACTCCTTGTCCAAAATGTCTTCACTAACTAACGTTTGCTGGATGATTATCATAAGGTAAAGGTACGGAAGTTTATTGAGTCGTAATTTACAAAAAAGGAGAAAGGAGTGAGCCACCTTCGCTAAAGCTACGGTGATTAAAAGGAGTAAGGAGAGAGGAGTTAGGAGTTTAAATTTCTTGCGAAATTTTGGCAAACCCCACCGTTTGTTTTCCCTTGTCCCGCGTCCCGATACCCACGTCCCATTAGTTGCCCAACAAAAAAATCGCCGGCACCTTCTCCAACACCGGTGGTTCTTTTTTCCATTCGGCTATCGATCTTGTTTGTATTTTTTCATTTGCTCCGGTAAGATCTATTGCTATACATAATTGGATTGCATCATTACAACAATTAAAAACATCCTGCAATAACCCGTTGTTTCTGTAAGGAGTTTCAATAAATATTTGTGTGACACCACTTCGCGCTTCTGTTTCCATCTTTTTAATTTGGGTATTTCGGACAGGTTGTTTTACTGCAATATACCCGTTGAATAAAAATTTTTGGCCATTTAGTCCGCTTGCCATTAATGCTAAAAGTATAGAAGACGGACCAACTAATGGAACAACATTAATTCCCTGTTGATGACATAATTTCACTAAACTACTTCCCGGATCGGCAACGGCTGGAACACCGGATTCACTCATTAACGCACAATCATTGCCTGTTTTTAAATAATTGATATATCCTGAAATTTCGCTGTATTCTGTATTTACATTTAATGGATAAACGGGTATCTCGTCAAAGGAGGCAGTATATCCTGTTTTACGCAAATATCTTCTTGTGGTCTTTTCATTTTCCGCAAAAAATATTTTTATTGTTTTAGTAATTTCATGTACATAAAAAGGAATAACATGTAATGCTTCTTCGCTTAAAATGGTAGGTATCAAATATAATTTTCCGTTCATAACATTGGTTCCAAAGAGCTAAGGTACGCAAAGATGTTTATTGATTTTTCGGTCGTAACGATAACAAGGAATTATTGTCAGAGAATAAATGTTACCTGAATTAATATCTTTAGGAAAAATTCAGAGATCAGGAGTGTCGAAACTAAAATTAGATTTTTATACAAGGAAGGATACAATAGTAATTGCAAAAGAATTGCTCGGCAAAACATTGGTTTCCAATTTTAACGGCAAACTCACTTCAGGTATTATTTGTGAAACTGAGGCTTATTGTGGGCGAGAGGATCGCGGTTGTCATGCCTATAAAGGTCGTTTTACCCCGCGAACCGAAATTATGTACGCTGAAGGGGGGTGTAACCTATGTGTATCTTTGTTACGGAGTGCACTATTTGTTTAATGTGATCACACACCAGCAAAACGACCCTCATGCAGTATTAATTAGGGCTATAGAACCCATTGGAGGTTTAGATACCATACTCAAAAGAAGGAAGTTGACATCCATGAACAATGGTATTGGCGCGGGTCCTGGTTTGGTTTCCCAGTGCCTCGGATTTACAACAAAAGATACCGGTATATCGTTATTGGAAAATACCATTTGGATAAAAGATGCCGAACCCATTTCCAATAAAAATATTATTTCAAGTGCACGTGTCGGAATGAATTTCGAAGGTCCCTATAAATTAATACCCTGGCGTTTCAGAATTAAAAATTCGCCATTTACCTCCAAAGCAAAATAAAGTGGCTTTTAATAAAAATCTCACATTGGTATTATTAAAAACTTCAGAAGGAAAATTTTTATTTAAACCTTTTGGATATCACAAATTTTTATTGGCAGTTTTCGGATTTTTTTTAAACGGGAGCAGTGGACTATTGATCGGATTTATAATCGGCTGTTTTTTCGATGGACAATTTGTTCCAAAACTTCAACAACCAAAAGCGGTGGATCAACGATTAAATTTTTTAATGTTGGCTGCATTTGTTATTCAAACTATAGGTCTTCAAAATTCTTTTTCCGATTCTACGCTCAGTAGTCGTTTAGTAACACAATTTGGAGAACCCTATATACAAAACAGATTGAACTTTTTTCGTGAGTTATTGCGTCAGCGAATTCAGGTAGAAGCAATTTGTGATCACGTGCGTGTTGAAGCCAAACGGGATGATAAGATAAATCTTATAGAATTTTTATTTGCTATTTCTTCACATCCTCAAATTGACACTATTAAACTACGGCGAAGTATAAATTATGTTGCCGCTCAGATTGAACTCGAGGAAGAAAAAGTGCAACAATTATACGATCAATATTATCATAAAAAAAAGGAATCAACCTATACAAATTATACACGACAAACATCCAATCCAAAACCAAATGTTTATTCCGTTTTTAATTTAACTTCCGACTGTACCGAAAAACAATTAAAAAAAGCTTATCATCTATTAGCAAAAAAATATCATCCCGATTCAAATCCACATGCAAGTCCCGCCGATCAAAAAACAATGCAGGAAAAATTAAGAGTGGTGATTGAGAAGTATGAGATGATTAAGGAAGAGAGAGGGTGGAGATAGTGGGCAGTGGGCAGTAAACAGTTGGTATCATTGGAAGATATTCCTCCGATTTAAACATGGAGGAATAATAAATATTAATCAAAAAATAAAAAATATTAATCGGAGCGATGACAGGGAGATTATTTCTTCGTAGTGATACATTTTTAATATTGAATAAAGAACAAGGAATAAAGAACATTAATCGGATCGACTTCCCGGAACAAACTCCTCCTAAGTGAACCAATGACTTTAATAGAACCAAACACTAAGAACAGAAAGTTAATCATTCGGCCTACCTCAGTGCAATCTAAATACTATATACTAAATACTCTTAACAAAAAAACCCCCGACTCCATTTGCCTTGCGACAAACTTTACCGGGGGATCCCCATGAAAACACTAATTTTTGAGTCGCCTGATTTAACCCTTAGCTTCTCAATATTTTTTACTGCGCAAGGTACGCCTTTAATGCTTTATTTCTTGTACTGGAACGCAATTTATTAATTGCATTATCCTTTATCTGACGAACGCGTTCACGTGTCAATCCAAACTCTTCCCCGATATCTTCCAACGTCATTGCATATGGAACACCAATTCCGAAAAAAAGTTTAATTACATCCCGTTCTCTTTCTGTTAATGTTGCAAGTGTGCGTTCTGTTTCTACTTTTAATGAGTGACTATAATCTAGTTTCTCATCAGTTCTTTCGGTATCTCTGTTTTCCAAAACATCCAACAACGAACTATTCTCACCGTCATCAAAAGGAGCATCCACACTTACGTGGCGACTGGAAACACTTAATGTATTTTTAATTTCTTCCGGAGCAAGTTCCAACACTTCTGCTAATTCATCAGAAGTAGGTTCACGTTCAAATTTTTGTTCCAATTCAGAAAATGCTCTGTTGATCTTACTTAATGAACCTACCTTGTTTAAAGGTAAACGAACCAAACGGCTTTGTTCTGCCAACGCCTGCATGATACTCTGACGAATCCACCACACAGCATAAGAAATGAATTTGAAACCTTTCGTTTCATCAAACTTTTGTGCTGCTTTTACCAGACCCACGTTTCCTTCGTTGATCAGATCGTTCAATGATAAACCATTATGCTGATACTGTTTTGCAACAGATACCACAAATCGAAGGTTGGCTTTCACCAATTTCTCCAATGCCATCTGATCGCCTTGTTTGATCTTCTGCGCAAGTGTTACTTCCTCCTCCGCTGTAACCAGATCCACTTTACCAATTTCCTGTAAATACTTTTCCAGCGATTCGCTTTCGCGGTTGGTGATCGATTTCGTTATCTTTAGCTGACGCATTTTTAAATAACCTTTTTTAATTTGTGAATATAAAGGTGTGTTTTTAAGAACGAAGATGTGCTTAAAAAGTTTCCCCTAAAATGAAAAAATTTTAAAGGCGAGTGCAAAGTTACACAGATTTTTAGTAGGAATCAATAGCCTTTTGAAAGATTATGGAAGTTTCCTTTAATAAGATTAACTCCTTAGTGAGCTGTAAAAACGGTAATTTTGAGTTACATTCCTTCCGTATGGGTCAAAAACACTTCCACATTTGCCTGCTTAGCCTGTTTATTTGCACTCAGAGCCGATCACAGGTGTATTATGAGGGAGCAGGCTGGACTCAATTTGGAGAGCTAACCTACACCGCCCTTGGCTGGAGCATGAGCAATGCCGGCGACGTTAACGGCGATGGATTCGACGATATGATCATTACTGCCATCGACTATTCCAATCCGGAGGAAACTAACGGAGAGGAGGGAAAGGTATATCTCTATTATGGTTCCCCTGCGGGCTTGGAGGCGGAACCGGCTTGGCAATTTGAAACGGATAACGACAGTTCCGTTTTGGGGTTTTCTTCTGATGGTGGCGATCTGAATGGTGATGGATACAGCGATATTGCTGTTGGTTGTCTGCAATGGAGCAACGGAGAATACAATGAAGGCAGTGTTTTTTTGTGGTATGGCTCTCCAACCGGATTGAGTTTAGGCGGTCCCGATTGGACCATTGAATACGATCAGGTTTTTGCCTTGCTTGGCAGTGGGGTTGCTTTGGGGGGAGATATAAATAACGACGGGTTTAACGATCTTTTCATTTCCGCAAAAATGTGGGATGAACCGGAGCTTGAGGAAGGAAAGACCTGGCTCTTTTGGGGATCTGCGGATGGCCCCCTTGAATCAGGTTGGAGTTGGCAGGCTGATCAGGAAGGCGCTATTTCAGGATTTCCCGTAAATTATGCGGGTGATGTGAACAGCGATGGATTTGATGATGTGATAATTGGGGCAAATCAATACAATTTCGACGATATTGATGATGGGTTGGCTGTCACCTTTTACGGGTCAGCGACGGGTTTAAACGAAACTCCCGACTGGATGGTGAGCAGCGGACAAAAAAAATGCAATTTCGGGCATTGGGTGGATGGTGCAGGAGATGTGAATGGAGATGGGTACGACGACGTAGTGGTGGCTGCACTTTTATACGAAAGCGATACCGCAACCGGAAATGAAGGTCGAATTTTTGTTTATCACGGTTCTGCTGATGGTTTGGAAACTGAAGTCGCATGGTTTGCCGAAATAAATCAGAATCAGGCGCAATTTGGATATAGCTGTGCCGGTGCAGGAGATATTAATAATGATGGATACGACGATGTAATTGGCGGTTCAAAATATTGGGACAATGGTTCTTTAGACGAGGGAGGCGCATTTGTTTATTTCGGGTGCCCGGATGGTTTGGAATTAAATTATTGCTGGAGCGGCGAAGGAAATCAGGACAACGGATATTATGGTCGACATGTGGGTGGAAATGCGGATTATAATAATGATGGTTACAGCGATTTTATGGTTGGTGCGTATCGATATACAGAAGTTTTAGAAGCAGATGGAAAGGGATTTGTTTATTATGGTGCAGCACGCGAATCTGATTTTCATTTTGAGAATGATACTTTTTGTATTGAGGAAGAAAATCCATTTCCAGTAATTGATGGATTAGGTGGTGGAATATTTTATTCTGATGCTGCAATTATAAATGCAACTACCGGTGAAATTAATTTAATGGCAAGCGGTGCCGGTGAATTTATTATTCAATATACTGCACCCGGCACTTGTTCAGTTTTCAGAAAAATATGGATAGAAGATAATAGTGATATTAATGTTTTTGAATTTACCGAGGATACATTTTGTATTGATGATGTGAATCCTATTCCTATAATTGATTTAATTATTCCGGGTGAATTTTATTCTGATGCAATAGTAAATTCTTTAACCGGTGAAATAGAT
>JAYSYX010000331.1:0-8111 GCA_043727235.1 Bacteroidota bacterium | reverse complement strand
TTTTCTTCACCACAGCAGCAAGGAAACCTTGATATTAATTGATGAATTCGGAACCGGAACAGATCCTGTGATGGGAGGTGCTATTGCGGAAGCCTCTCTCAAATTATTAAATGATAAAAGAATTTTTGCAGTTGTAACAACTCATTATGCCAATCTTAAGGCATTTGCAGCAAATAATATAGGAGTATTTAACGGTAGTATGTTATATGATGAAGCTGCTTTAAAACCCATGTATAAATTGGAAACCGGCAAACCGGGCAGCTCTTATGCATTTGAACTTGCAAAAAAATCGGAACTACCACAACTGCTGATCGATGAGGCAAAAAAATTGATCAGCATTGAACATATTCGTTTTGAGGAACTTCTAAAAAATGTCCGCATAGAAAAAGAACATATTAAATTGCGCGATAAGGATGTGAGCAAAAAAGAAGAAGATCTGAAAAAACGGGAAAAAGAAGTGGAGCTCGCATTTGAAAAAGCTAAAGAAAAACAGGAAAGATATAATCTTAAAAAACTGGAAAAAGAAGATGATGCAGTGCGTAAAATGGAATTGGAATTCAAGGCACTTATTACAGAATTAAAAAGTGTTAATTCTTCTCCCGAATTTCCGGAAAATTCGAAAGAACTGGCAAAAGAAAAATTGCGCCAGTTTATCGGGCTTCAGCGGAAACAAACATTTAATAAAAGAAAGATAGTACAGGATAAAATTGTTCCAAATTATCAGAAAGGGGAGATCAAGGTTGGCGGACTAGTAAAATTGGTTTCTGGCAGTGAGATCGGAATTTTGGAATCCATACAAAAGAACAGAGCCACAGTAGTATTCAGAAATATGAAAACATCTGTAAATATGGATGAACTTATAGGTATTGCCTCTGCAGATGCACCACCGGAACAAAAACAAATAATAAGAATTGATATAGATGATAGTGAATTTCCGCAGGAAATCGACCTTCGTGGAAAGTCGAAAGAAGAAGCAATGGTAGAACTCGAAAATTATTTAGACAGAGCTTTAATGCGCAGCGTATTTCAATTGCGAATACTTCATGGAAAAGGAACTGGGGTAATTAGGGAGATGGTGCAGCAAACTTTAAAAAAACATAAAGGCGTTAAAAACTTTGAATTCGCAACACGTGAAATGGGTGGAGATGGAATTACAGTGGTAAATTTTTAAATCTAACACTCCCTTGGTTGCCTAGATGAGTTAGAAGAAATTTAACCTCCAAAAAATGCAAAAAAAAGGTTGCCACGAATGCACGAATAAACAGCCAAAAAAATAGTCTAATTGGTTTACAAAAATAATAAATACATTTTATTTTCATTCGTGCATTCGTGGGTACTTATCATCCGTATTGTAGAAAAAAGTTAGCCACGAATGCACGAATGAACAGCCAAAAAAAAGGTTATAGGGTTTTAACATATTAAATATATTTAATTTTTTTTATTCGAGCATTCGTGGCTAAAAACCCTCCGTATTATAGAAAAAAACCATCGAAGATACTAGCCGTCATAATGCAGGATACACGCTTAAAAACCCAAATTGAAGTAAATATTATTAAATTTTCATCCGTGGCAGACTACCCTTCTTTTGAATAAATAAATTATTATTAATTTTATGCGCATCTGTCATTATATAGTATGCTTATATGCCTGAACCGTTAAAAAATTTATTTTCTAAGTCATTCATTGACGAATTGACCCTTGTTTTATCAGAAACCATTTCCGTCTTTAATAAAAAGAAATTTGTTCAAAAAATATTTGATGAAAATTGGGAATCAAAAGAATTGAAACAACGCATGCGGCATATCACGCTCGCATTGCATCAGTTCTTACCTGATGATTTTGTTAAATCCTCAAAAATTATTATTGATATATCCAAAAAATATATTGTGAAAAAAGGTGAAGGTTTATCCTTTTTACATATGTTTCTACCTGAATACTTAGAGTTATTCGGGATTAACCATTTTGTGGAATCGGTAAAAGCCTTTGAGCAGGTAACAAAATTTACGAGTGCTGAATTTGCTGTCCGTCCTTTTATTATTAAATATCCCGAAAAAATGATGCAACAAATGTTATTATGGAGTACCAATGATAATATCTATGTGCGCCGATTGTCAACAGAGGGATGTCGCCCCCGTTTACCCTGGGCAATTGCCTTGCCTGCATTTAAAAAGAACCCTGCTCCCATCCTTCCAATTCTTGAAAACTTGAAAAATGACGATGCGGAAACCGTTAGAAAAAGTGTTGCGAATAATATAAATGATATTTCGAAGGATAATCCGGAAATCGTTTTATCCATAATTAAAAAATGGAAAGGAAAAAGTAAAAATACCGATTGGATAATTAAGCATGGTGCAAGAACCCTCTTAAAAAAAGGCCATGAAAATGTGATGGATAAATTCGGATTAAGATCGGTGACCGAAATACAGATCCGCAAATTCAAACTCAGTTCTTCTTCTATAACTTTAGGCGATACTCTGGCATTTTCCTTTCATTTGCTCAATAATGAATCGAAGGATCACAAATTGCGCGTCGATTATGCTATATATTATATGAAGTCAGGGGGAAACCAATCAAAAAAGGTTTTCAGGCTTACGGAAAACATCTTCCTCAAACAAAAAACAGTAATTATTTCCAAAAAACAGCGTTTTATCGACTTCACAACAAGAAAACATTATAGCGGTAAACATCATATTGCCATTATTGTAAACGGAAAAGAGCTTGCAAAAAAATCTTTCTTGTTAACACGATAAGAACATTTTTAAAATTATGTTCGTTATGTGTTTATATCCTTAATTTAATATCTTCGAATGCCCAGTAAACCTACACTTTAAAAATTTCATTTATGCACCGATTGTGCATAAACCCTGTGCGAAAAATGTGAAGAAAAGTCGAGGTTAAAAATTTGGAAAATAAATACATCACTGTATATTTGTTACAGCTGATGAAAATATCCGAGCCTATCAGCAATGAAAGGCGGAATTTTTAGAAGATAATTCGAAAGAAGGTTCTGATAAAAATTCATAAAAGGTGCTTCGCAAGAAAAAACTTTGAGGAACAGTCTTCGGACATATCCCGGATTCGAATGTCAGTTGCAATTTCATAAACTACGGTTTTTGAATTTGCGAAAGCGGAATCAGTCTTCAAAAATTGATTCCGCTTTCTTCGTAAATATACCCTCCAACTTTTTTTATATTTTTTTAACGGAGTTCGTTAGCGCTGATTCCGTTGATGTTCAAAACCTCACCGGTCAGTGAGGTTTTTTTAACGAAACTTATACAATAGAAAGGAGTGAGCGACTGCACTATTGTATTAGTTTCGTTTATCCCGAATAGAAAATCACGAAAATTTTGACTTGTAATTAAACTTTCTGATTTTTTTATTCGGGATCTTTCGATGTAAAACATAAATAGAAAGGAGTGAGCGACTGCACTATTGTATAAGTTTACCCCGAATAGAAAATTTCCAGAATTTTGATCTTTACATAATTTCCACATTTTCTTATTCTGGGTTCGTTTATCCCGAATAGAAAATCACGAAAATTTCGACTTGTAATTAAACTTCCTGATTTTCTTATTGGGGATCTTTCGATGTAAACCATAAATATAATGTAGTGAGAGAATTCACTATTGCATTAATATACTCCCAATAGAAAATCTCCTATGCTACAAATTTATCTTCCGTAGCTTTAGCGAAGGAGGACTGCCTCTAAATGGACACGGGAATCGGGACACGAGATACGGGATTGATTGATTGTGGAAGAGAAATTAATTTCCTATTATAAATTATAGAAAGTTTAAAATTTCATAGAAGTTTTAATTCGGAACGATTCGCCCCAATGCTACAAACCGCCCACTGTTTACTCCCCACTGGCCCCCAGCCCCAAAGGGGAGCAATAGCACTAATTTTAAATTTTAATAAATATCTAATTCGAAGCAAAAATCTCCAATGTTACAAACTACCTACTGTTTACTGCCCACTGTTTACTCCCCACTATTTACTGCCTACTGTTTACTGCCCACTGTTCACCGCCAGCTCTGCATTCTTCCCAATCAGTTCAAATCTTTTTATTAATTCCTCCTTTGATGCAGGTTTAAAAATAAGGTCATTTATTGGAGAACCATCGATCAGGTATTCTTGTGTTGCGAGTTCGGTTTGTCCGTTGTTATATCGCAAGGCTACGATCGTAACTTTTTCACCTGCTGGTAAATTCTGAAATTCAAATCCTCCCGAAAACCGAAGTCCGCTCATAACACTGGTTATGTCATTAAATACAATACGCACGGTTGCATCGTAGGTAGAATCCAAAACAACAAATAAATTTGTTTTAGGAGTTTGCGGATTCATGAATCGATCACAATTTATCCAACCTAATTGGGCAGCAACCATTAAATATTTATCGGCCTCATAAGTCGCAGAATACTTTTTTGATTCCGGTTTATAGGATGCTATCAATTTTGAAGGAATATTGTTCGGATCATGCACCCAATTCATTTTTACCGGAACCATCATGGTTTTATATTCATAACGTCTTATATTCACATTCCAGCATGGACTGTTTTTAATGGCAACAACCAATTGCGAATCGGCATAGGTTTGTTTGTACTGAGAGGTGTACACCTTAAATGCCTGTCCGACGGAATCCAATTTGAAATTCAAATAGGAGGTTGCTTTCAGATCAATGTTATTCGCAATTTTTGCCTCCTCAAAACCATCCGGAAAAACATATTGGTTATGCAGATATTTATAAAAGGCTTCAAATCCTCCTTCAAATTCAGATAGAAATTTTGCATCTGTATTTCTGCCTCGGTAATTATAAAAAGATTGTCCGTTTGCTCCTAAAAATCTTCCTCTGTTTGCGGATACCCAATCTATTCCTTCAGGGGTTTCTTCACCATAAAATAATTCCATATTTTCTTTTTCCGTGGAAGATGGAATTTCAATACTATAATATTCACCGAGTTTTATTTCACAAGCCCTGCCTCCTGCCTTTGCTTCTACATATACCATTCCCGCTGTTTCAATTAATTCTTTATTACTTGTGGTACTCAATCCTTTAAATAAGATATCACTTGTTGTGAGATATTCTGTAACGGATATAATAATTTCTTCGTTAACAGGCCTTTTATTATCGGAATAGATAAAAATTCCAGGATCAAATTTAAAGGTCGTTCCCTTCTCACAGGTAATTACAGTGAGACCTTTCGGATCAACTTTGAAATCCTCCTTTGCAGGTGCAAATCTTTCCAGCCCTTCGTTAATTTTATTGCTCACTTGTTTTGATCCAACGGAATTAAATACCGGTAATTCATTAATGGGTTCCTCAGCAACAAGAGTATAATTTGAAACCGGTGGAAAAGTTTCCTCCGATGTTAAATCATTTTTATTCTGAGAGCAGGAAAAGGTTAAAATGGCGCAGAGGGAAACAAGTATCAAGGAGTTGAAATAGCTCATAAATACGGTTTTGGAAGTGAAATTCTCAATAAAACGTCCCGTTTGTAAAAAAAGTATGTATCGGAGCTACATTCCAATATCGAGTTTAACTTTTTAGCGGTTGTTTTTCATTTATCGAGAAATTTTGACAATAATAAATGAAAGTGATGAACTCCTTTCTCCATTTTTGGTGAATAACGCCCTCGGTAATACAAACGCGACTGCAATCCTTTATGCACGCTCTCCACTACTTCTTCATCCTCCATTTCCACCGTATTTAGATCGGAACCTGCTCCTGTATTATATTTATTTTCATCAAAAACATAGGTTATAAAAGATACTATAGTTTTATCTTTTCCCTGCGGGCGGATAATATTAAGTGACAATCCCCATGGATAAAAATTGAACATCATATTTGGAAATACCCAATAATAGTAAGCTGCAACTTTTTTTCCGTAGTCGGGTGAATTTTCAGGAAGATCGAAGATCAATTCACCCTCTTTCGCTATTCCCAATTGTAAATTACTGTATTCATAAAGATGTGTTTCATAACTTCCGTAATCAATTACTTTGTTAAGTGATTTGTGTACAAAGGGAATATGAAATCCTTCCAGATAGTTATCACAATATAAAGCCCAATTTGCATTTATAGAATAATCTTTGGAAAGCTCTTTTTTTAATTTTAATTCATCCCATGGAAACCAGGGAATACGTTCTGTTATACCACTTAATAATTTTGAAAGTTCAAATTCCGGAAACAGCGATGCAAAATACAATCCGCCAAATTTTTGTAAATGCACTTTGGTTAGATCATCCATTCTTGTAGGAAAATTTTGTGCCTCTTCAAATTCCGGCATACTTACAAATTTTCCATCCGGATTATAACATCTACCATGATATCTGCACCTGATAATGGCCGATTTTGTTTTTTCTGGTATGAGAATAAAACCCCTGTGTGTGCATACATTCGACAACAAGGAGGCATCACCGCTTATGTTCAAACTCATTATTAAATGTTCATCCAGACAACCTTTCATATAATTAACAGGATATAAATATCCATATTCCGAAAAATCATTTTCATCACCTATAATTTGCCAGCTTTTTGCGAAAACATTTTCTTTAATTGCCATATATTGTGATTCGCTGAGATAAAAATCTCCCGGAGGAGTGGAAGCAAGGGTAATATCTATATCGATCATATTCATCTGTTTATTGCTCAAATTTACGTCTTACTTAGTGAATTCATATGGAAGAAATATTATGATTTCTCTTTTTCCATAAATTTCATTCAGGTTTGAGTTATGTGTTATTTTTGCATGTTATCTTTATTAATAAATTGGAGGAGCAATTAACCCGAATGCGCATTATTTTTCTAGGCGAACAATTCTCTTATCACCATTTAGCTGGCATTGCTTTTTGGGGGGAAGAAAATGATTTTATTCCGGCAACAAATTTTGAGTCAATAATTGAAAGTGTTGTTTCCGGAAAAGCGGACCATGGAATAATTGCAGTAGAAAATTCGCTTGCAGGAGATGTACCGGGAAATTTTGAATTATTGTGTAGTAGTCCGCTGGAAATTTGTGGTGAGATCTCACTTAAGATTGAATTACAACTGGCTGCAATTCCCGGAGCAAGTTTAAATCAGCTTGAAACAGTTTACAGTCATAAAATGGCGATCAGGGAATCATCCGCATTTTTCAGTAGATATCCAATGATACAATTTGAAGAAACTGTTTCTACATCCTCTGCGGTTAAATTCGTTGCGGAACAGAATTCGATGAAATCAGCAGCAATTGGCAGCAAAACCGCCATAAAATTTTATAAGTTGATACCTCTCGCAACCTCAATTACAAACTCTGCTGAAAACATAACAAGGTTTTTAGTTTTGAGAAACAAATCTCTTCCTGCACTTACAACCTATTCTAATGTGAAAGCATCTTTACTGCTACAAAGCGATAAAAGTGACGTGCTTATATCAATGATATCAGACATGCTGCAAAACGAGAAAATATGTTTCCGGCGCAGCATTAAAGATGGATATATATATGTTGAATTAATATTAACAAATAATTTTCAATTCGATAATACGCTGCACGAAATGAAGGAAAAGGGCATATCGGCAAGAGTTTTGGGAGTTTACAATGCCGGGATCACAAGAGAGGGATTTTGAGGGTTTAAGAAATATTATGTTACTTTGTCAACATACGATCCACAAAATAACACACACATCTATTAGATATGAGTAAAGACTTAAAAATAACCCCTGTTGCGGATTGGGGCTACAATTTCGGCACCCCATTTATTATGGCAGGGCCTTGCAGTGTGGAAAGTGAGGAACAGGTAAAGGAAACTGCTCGATTATTGAGTAAGTATCCCTTCGACATTTTAAGGGGAGGCATCTGGAAACCGCGCACAAGGCCGAATTCTTTTGAGGGAATTGGCAGTGTTGGATTAAAATGGCTGAAGGAAGCGGGGAATGAAATCGGCAAGCCGGTGGCTACTGAAGTAGCGAATGTAAAACATGTATACGAAGCGTTGCGCATGGGAATTGATATTTTATGGATCGGTGCCCGCACAACTGTAAATCCTTTCGCCGTGCAAGAGATATGTGATGCTCTGCAAGGTGTAGATATTCCGGTTTTGGTTAAAAATCCTATCAACCCTGATCTCGAATTATG
>JAYSYX010000330.1:0-23075 GCA_043727235.1 Bacteroidota bacterium | reverse complement strand
AATTTATCTAAATCGTAGAGACGCAATGCATTGCGTCTCTACGATTTAGATAAATTTTCAACTACTGCGACTGTGACTGAAACTACCACTGCCAACTGCCACTGCTCACTAAACCTCCAAAATCTCCCCCTTTCTCCCTACCTTTGCACCGTGAATTATCTTTTAGTTGAGGCACTTTCGAAGACATACGATACAAAAGTGCTGTTTGAAAATATCTCTTTCGGTATAAACAGAGGTCAAAAAGTTGCACTGGTTGCAAAAAATGGCGCGGGTAAAACTTCGCTGATGAAAATTATTATGGGAAAGGAAATTGCCGATTCCGGGAAATTTACCCTGAGAAAAGGAATTACCACCGGATATCTTGAACAAGATCCCGACCTTGATGAGTCGCATACCATTCTGGAAAATTTGTTGAGCGGAGATTCTCCTATCATAAAAGCTATAACTGATTATGAAGAGGCACTAATTGCTCAACATCATGAATATAATGATGCTACAGCACTCCAATTAGAAAATGCTCATGAACAAATGACGGTTTTAGAGGCATGGGATTATGAACTTAAGATCAAACAAATTCTTTCCCAGTTAAAAATAACTGACCTAGAACAACCGGTAAATACCTTAAGCGGAGGACAAAAAAAAAGGATTGCATTATCTAAATTATTAATTCTTGAGCCTGATTTTATAATCATGGATGAGCCTACCAATCATTTGGATATTGAAATGATTGAATGGCTGGAAGAATATCTTACCACTAAAAATATGACCATTTTATTGGTTACACACGATAGGTATTTCCTTGACAGAGTATGTAATCAGATAATTGAACTGGAAGATGGAAAATTGTATCAATACAACGGAAATTTTTCTTTATTTGTGGAAAAAAAAGCGAATAGAGAAATAGCCGAAGCAAGTGAACTTGACAAAATAAAAAATACCTATCGTCGCGAATTGGAATGGGTTCGCAGAATGCCCAAAGCGAGAACCACAAAAAGCAAATCGCGACTCGATTCATTTGAAGATACAGCTGAAAAAGCAACTGCAAAGAAAAATACGGATCAACTGAAATTAGATGTCAAGATGACCCGCATGGGTGGGAAAATTTTGGAGATGATAAAAGTTTCCAAATCGTTCGGCGAGCTTACCATCGTTAAAAATTTTACTTATCTTTTTAAAAAGTATGATAAAATTGGTATCATAGGTAAAAATGGTGTTGGAAAAACAACATTTTTAAATATGATAATGGAACTGGAAAAACCCGATGCAGGAAAAATACAAACCGGTGAAACCATTGTGTATGGCTATTATTCGCAGGATGGCATACAATTAAAGGAGGAAAAAAGAGTGTTAGATGTGGTGAAGGATATAGCCGAATTTATTCCTTTGGCTGATGGTTCCAAATTAAGTGCATCTCAATTATTAACGCGTTTTCAATTTGCACCGGAAACACAATATGCATTTGTAAGTAAATTAAGTGGTGGAGAAAAACGCCGTTTATACTTAATGACCATTTTAATTAAAAATCCGAATTTTCTAATTTTAGATGAGCCTACCAATGATCTCGATATTTTAACGCTTGGAATCTTAGAAGATTTTTTAGCCGAATTTCAGGGTTGCATATTAATTGTTTCTCACGACAGATATTTTATGGATAAATTGGTTGATCACGTTTTTGTTTTTGAGGGAGAAGGAATTATTCGTGATTTCCCCGGCAATTATTCCGATTACAGAGAAAGATTGGAATTAGAAAAACAAGCCGAGAGAAATCAGAAATCAGATACGGTAAAAAATATAGCTGTAAATTCTTCTTCCAACGGTAACGGAAAAGATAAACAATCTGAAAAAATACAGACCAAACAGGAAACAAAAAAAGATAAATCTAAACTCAGCTTCAAAGAAAAATTTGAATTCGACCAGCTCGCAAAAGAAATAGCTCAGTTAGAAATTCTCAAAAAGCAAAACGAAGACAAACTCAACAATCCCAATTTACATCACGATGAGATCTACAAAATTTCTCAGGAACTGACGAAAACAATTGAAAGCTTAGATGAAAAGAGTATGCGTTGGTTGGAGTTGAGTGACTTGTAGTAGTTCTGACATGTAGTAGATCTCCTTTGTCGATCACTACATGTTTCGGTTCTGGATTACCAAAAAGTTTAAATTGGTGTGCAAAAGGTTTAGGGTTGCCATCCGATTAATATTTTTTATTTTTGATTGTTATTATTCCCTCAATTTCAATTCGAATCATCAATATTTCAAACTGCCAAGTGCCCACAGCCCATATTGGAGTTTAGATTTAAGTAAATTGAAAGTTTAATTCGAAGCAACAATCTCCAATGATTCAAACTGCCCACTGTTGACTGTTGACTATCAAATCACCTCAAACACCTCCACCTCTCTCTCACCATCAATTATAACTTCTATAAAATAAATTCCTGAAATAAAATTGCTGACATTTATGGAAATTAAATTGCCGTGAATTTCCCGAATTGAATAATTATAACAAATTTGACCCGCGATATTTCTAATTAATAAAACTGCTTCCTCGATTGGCTGTGCGAAAACAAGTGTCAAATTTACGTTTGAAGGATTTGGAAATATTGCGAAGTTTAGTAAGTCACTCTGAAGTTCGAAGACATCACTAACGTAAATTGGTCTTTCGAAATCTACAAAACAGTTATTACCGAAATGTATTGTATTCGATATGGTGTATCCACCGGATGATAAATAGGTGTGAGACTCCGGAATTAATTCGGTGGATATTGTTCCGTCGCCAAAATCCCATTCAGTTGATGAATAAGTGCCCTCTAAATTGTAATCCAATATTTCTGCTGTCAATTGATCCACCTCAATATTGAACGTTGCTTCAGGTTCAGGGCTAGGGGGATAAATGTCAATATAATGCACTTCAAAGGCACTCAATTTGCCGGTATTATTATTTTTTACGTGCAAATAGAATATAATTTTGTTATTAGTATAAAAATCAGATCCTGCGATTGATGAAATATCAAATAAATAAATAGGCCCGGAAAATATTTCATCCGTTAAATTATTTGTCCAGGTAAAAGTATAATCACTTAATTCATCATCTGTTATTAATTCCCCTAGATCTGAATACAAAGTTGATTGCATTTCAATAAAGGCATTTTCATTCTGCAAACAATCAGGTACCTGAGCTGCAATAATTGCTTTAAATGACTTTATTCCATACAAGGCACTATCGGGTAGAAATTGTTGCAAATAATTTTTTACAGGAAGATAATTGATATCTTCTCCAAGGTTATTCCACTCCTCCGGATCAATTTCGCGATTAGTTCCTATTTCGTATAATTCGCAGGATTGATAACTCAAGATACTGTCGCAACCAATAGCCCCGTCTTCATTATTAGAGCGGTATTGAATATAATGCCACCGATCATTCCTCACCGAATTTTGGGGGAAACAATGAAGTGCAGTTGTAGTTACCTGGCTAACAACAACACGATTAGAAATGGTATCCGGATTTAACAAATAAGGCAATGTACTATTTCCATCCAAATAATCCGTACCATCGGGAAACGTTGGGTATGATACCCCTGCCAGATCGCAAATTGTAGGAAAAAGATCAACCAGACTCACAGTAGCATTACACTGTTCTTGTTTTATATTTCGCAAATCGGCTATTATCAGCGGAATCCTAATATTGGTTTCCCAAAGTTTGGCTTTTCCCCAGGCTTTTTTTTCTCCCAAACTGTAACCATGATCGCTTGTAACAACAATAATTGTATTATTATAAATATCAGGATAAGATTCAAGTGCACTCATCATTCTCCCAATCTGTTCATCAGCAAATTTTATTGCTGCAAGATATGCCATAACAGCATTTACTCTTTTGCTTTCAGATAATATTAGAACACGTTCGCTATCGGATAACATTTCATTAATAAATGGAAGTGGCGATAATGAATCGGTTGGCCAATTAATAAATTCGTTGTGAACTGTTGGAGAAACCATCAATCTGCTTAAATAAGGCAATGATGAATAATCGCTCCATAAAGTATCAGGTTGCGGAGGCATAATAATTCCATTTGGAGGATAAAATTCATTCGGATCATTATAGGGAATATCAAAGGGTTCTACATAAAAATCGACTATATAATCTTCCGGAAAATATTGTTCAGGAATATATAAAGTGGAATGTGGTTTTCTAATTCCCACTGCAAGAAAAAAAGGTTTGTCACAGAACTGGGAAGGATCCGCATAATATTGTGAAAAAAAAGCGGAAACAGTGTCCGCGGTTTTATAATCAGGCATAGAAGAAACCTTATTACTGTCAATTGCTCCCCATTTAAAATTTTCTAATCCCTGTCCCATATCCTCCTGAGGAATTGCAACATTTTTACCGGAATTAGTTTGTTTGTTCCACGACAATGCTTTGGAACATTGATCAGGATTTAAAAGATCAAAATCAGGGTTTTGTTCATCACATGTATCACAATGCAATATTTTATCAATGTTATAGGTAAAATAACCTGCAGAATCCTTCAGCCATTCGGGTAGTGTAACTAAATATTTTTCCGGAGGAAAATTATCTCTGAATGCATTGCTTATAAAATTATCATTCATATAAATACCTGTATAATCGGGATCTTTTCCAAGTATGAAACTAGTTCTTGAAGGTGCACACAAAGGTGAATTGGTAAATGCGTTCAGAAACGAAATTCCTTTTTGTTCAAGTGCAAATAAATTCGGAGTTTCCACCTGCGGATGTCCTCCAAATCCTTCCACATAATCGTTGAGATCATCAAAAACAATAAAAATAATATTGGGTTTAGGGTCGCCTGTTTGCGCCGATACCAATAGCGGAAACAGAAAACTTATCAGGAGGAAGATGTTTTTTTTCATTGTGCGTTTTCAAAAAAATGTGTGGTGATACAATGTGATCATGCATTCAACAATCAAATATAATTAAATAAAATGAGAATATTTCCACTTTGGATACAGGTTAAACTCAATTTCATAAAAAAAGGCAACAATTTATCTTGTTGCCTTTTTAAGGATATGATATTAAGTTATTTAAAATATCAAAAATAAGCCTTTAATCCAAGGTTGAAACATCGTGGCATTCCGGGTCTGTAACCTGCAGGGCGAATTGCAACAACATACTCTTCACCAGAAATATTAGTTACACTACTGCATATAGTAATCAGAGGGGATACATTGTATGCCGCGGATGCGTCCATTACAAAATATCCATTAATTAATTCTCCTTCCGGAATTTCACCCTGACCGGCTTTACTGCGCATTGCTGAATTATATTTTCCATTCAGATTAATTGAAAATTTTCTGTGTTCCAGCGTAATTTGTGTTGCCAGTTGATGCGTTGATAAATATGGAAGATGGTCCCCTTTTTCCACATCACCCCAATCTCCAAAAGTGCTTTCGAAAGTGCTTTGAAAAACTGCATCGGTAAAAGTATATGCAACGGTAAGCGGCAATTCGAAAAGATTATTATTACTTCCCAAAAGATCGTAAGTAATATCAAATTCAACTCCTTTTGCAATTGCTTCTCCACCGTTAAAAAGATCACCTGAACCTGTTCCGCCGGCTGCCGCAAGATCAGCACCCAATAAATTGGAATAATCATTGTAAAAAGTCACGAACTGACCTTTTATTGATTTATTATTAAAGCGGGTTCCCAATTCATAATTAATACTTTCCTCGGGATCTGCTTCTTCTGATGCACCTGCAGGAGAAAATCCTTTGTTCACACCGGCAAATACATTCTGACTTTTATTAAATTTATAATCAACACCAATTCCGGGAATAAAAACAAAATATTTATTTTGTGATTCCTCCAATTCTATACCTGTTCTCAACGGATCGTTCTTACCGTAATTTTTATCCTCCATTCTGATATTTTCATAGCGGATACCGGGAGTAAAACTCAGTTTATTTATTTTTAATTTATACTGAAGATATGCCGCCAGTGCATCTGCACGCACAACTTGGTTACTTTCCGTTCCGGCAATTCCCATAGTAGTTAATTCCATAACTCCTTCTTCAATTTTATATTTATCCAGCCACTGAAAACGATCCATCACATCCTGATGCAATCTTAATCCTGCATCAATATCCTGTTTGATATTTCCTTTTATGTAATTAAAATTTAATATTGTTTCAATTCCCTGCGCATAATATTTTCTATTATTTGCTTTCACTCCCAGAGCATCATCGGTAGAATTTATTGTTCCGGTTATAATATCATAATAAGATGCATAAGTTTCCGGATCATCAAGAATTGAAGCAATTGATTTACTAACACCACTGCTGTCTTTCACGTTATCAAGTTTATACCAGTTTCTTGAGAAATCATTTCTGTATGCAGTAGTTGTTAAATTGAAATATTTATTAAAGGTAGCAGCATAACGCGCCGAAAATTGTGTCTGTTCTGTGATCATATTATCCATGGAAGAAGAACTGTATCTTCTGTATGGATCCGCAGCAAAATCATCTTCAGTCAATCCCAAATAAGTTTCGTTGGAATTTTCAGAAACTACGCCGGCTTTTAGAGTAATTGATTGATAAATTTTTGCATCCGCAGCAGTATTAAATCGCAACTTCGCCAAATAATCATTTTTATAAAAACCGGTATTTCCACCGCCATCCAATGTTTTAAATCCATCAGAATTATATTGATTTGCTTCCACCAAAAATCCTACATGTTCGTAAGAATCTCCAACCCAGGCATGTAATCTTTTTGAATTAAAAGATCCAGCATTCAGATACATTTTTCCTCCGAGCTGATCGGGTATCTGTGTGGAAATTAAATTAATTGCCCCTCCGGTAGTATAGGGTCCGTACTTTATCTGACTGCTTCCCTTTACAATTTCCACTGCCTGCATGCGGGCAATAGTGGGAAAATAATAGGCTGCAGGTGAGGCATAGGGAGCAGGAGCCATTAAAATTCCATCTTCCATTATCGTGATCTTTGAACTGCGTTCCACACCAGTTCCACGCAATCCGATATTAGGGCGCAATCCGAAGCCATCCTCCTCTTGCATATTGATACCGGGTATCATTTTCAAGGTTTTATTAATATCAGTATAATTAAATTTCTGAAGTTGTTTGGGAGAAATATAATGTGCCGATCCAGCCAGTTCGCCAATTCCTTCGTTTCCCCCGGTCATTGTAACGCTGCTGATTGAAACAACAGGCAGATCCATTACCGCCTCTCTTAAAGTAATATGTATTGTTTTTACTTCATTTTCCCCGAGTGTGATCACCTGCTCATAGGTCTGATATCCTATAGCTGTTGCTTTTATTGTATGGTCACCGGCAGACAAACCGGAATAACTAAAATTACCATTAGCATTGGAGATCACATTCTCCCCTCCGGTTAATCTGATGGATATTCCCGCCAGCGGAAGCTCATCCAACCCTGTTACCATGCCATTTATCATCGCTTTTTGCCCGTATCCGGCTATTCCCATAACCATCAACACAGGAAACATCATCAATTTTATCTTATTTAGAATCATTCTAAAATTTTTACAAAGGTATATTTGACCATGCCGTGCATACAATACCATTAAATCGGTATAATCAATTTTTTCGGACGGTGATTATCGTCAGTTTTCTTCCCCGACATATATTATTACTCAATTCTTTATCTTACTTTTGCAACTCTTTTTGAAAAAGAGCAGTTATTTGAAATTCATGCTGAAATTTTTAGGATTTATTCCCAATCATATCAGCTCGAAAAACATAAAACCGAGGCTAAAACCTTTGTCAGCCGCGGCTGACGAAGCTTCAGATCTCGAAAATATCAATCCAAGCTGAAACATAGGCGGGCCTGCCCGCCGTAGCTTCAGCACGAAAAACATCAAACCGAAGCTAAAATTTTGGCGGGCTTGCCCGCCGAAGCTTCAGCGCACGAAAAATATCAAACCGAAGCTAAATTTTTGGCGGGCTTGCCCGCCGAAGCTTCAGCGCAGGCGGGTATGGTGAAATTGGCAGACATACCAGACTTAGGATCTGGCGCCGCAAGGCATGGGGGTTCAAGTCCCTCTACCCGCACCAAAGCGTTTATATTTATTTCCTTCCGAAACACGCTGTCGGACCAACAAAGGAAATAAGCAAGGATCAGGATCAACAGGAAGATACTTTATGTTTTTTGTCAATTTTAACAAGATCCCAAATTCTGCAATGTTTATACAAAACCATTCTATTAGTAATCTTGTTACTTCCTATCAGGAAATTATCTGCTCCCAATCAATTGATGATTACTTCTATTTATTAAAACCATTAAAAATTTTATAAAAAATAAAAAACGTGAACGTATCAATCGAAAATTTAGGCCCTCAACACAACATCATCCGATTCAATATCGACAATGCAGACTATCGCGATCGCTTTGAAAAGGCATTAAAAGATCTTGCAAAAAAATCTAATTTCCCGGGTTTTCGTCCGGGACATGTTCCTATGGGAATGGTTAAAAAGATGTACGGAAATACCGCCATTCTCGAAGAATTATATAAGATCGTGAATGAACAGATGAACGCTTATCTGAAAGTAAATAATTTTGAATTATTGGGAGATGCACTTCCCGTGGAAAATAAGCTGGATATAGATCACAACGAAACTAAATCGTATGAATTTGCATATGAGATCGGTATACAACCTGTTGTAGAACTGGAAGAAAATATCAATAAGGATAAAACTTTTACCCGTTATAAAATTCATGCTAAGGAAGAGGAAATTGAAGCGGAGTTAGAACGCATTCGCAATAAATATGGCAAACGTGAAGATGTGGAAATGGTTGATGAAAATGATGTGATCTACGCTCATGTTCACGAATTGAATGAAGATAATTCAGTAAAAGAAGGTGGCGTGCATGCAGATACTTATTTTAATCTGCAAATGTTGAACGACGATAGTCAAAATTTATTTTTAGGGGCTAAACCCGGAGATATAAACAATATTGAAGATGTGTACTCCGTCTTCAAAGGCGATAAAGTGAAGATCGCGAAAAATATTTTACATTTAACGGAAGCAACAGAGGAATCATTGGAAGGTATAAGTCCGAAATTTGAATTTAAGGTGGATAGGATTGCAAGATTGTTACCTGCTGATCTCAATGAGGAGTTTTATACCGAAATAAGCAAGGAATTTGGTGAAACATCGTCAGAGGAAGAATTGCGTTTAAAAATAAAAGACGGAATTGAACAATATAATAGCCGCGTAACAGAGGTAACCCTGGAGAACGATCTATTTAAATATTTAGGCGATACAACCAATGTGCCCCTTCCGGAGGTCTTCCTAAGGAAATGGTTCAAACAAAGTAATGAGGCCGGAGTTACGGAAGAAAATTTTGAAGCTGAATTTACCGATTTCATAACTAAATTAAAACAATCTCTCATCTATCGCACCGTTCAAAAATCGCATGAACTGAATGTTAAAAATGAGGAAATCATTCAGGAAGCATTAACAACGGTAAGGATGAGTTACGGTCAGATGGGTGATGACTTTATTCAATATATCACCCAATCGCAGTTAAAAGACAAGGCATTTGTTGAAAATATGCACGACAGAGTGGCTCAACAGAAATTTTTTAATGCCTTAAAAACTTATATTACAATTGAAGAACAAGCCATAACAGCAGAAGAATTTCAAAAACTAAACAAACAGGAAGAAGTATATGCAGAATAACGAATTTCGCAAGTATGCGGTAAAACACATGGGTATGAGCAGCAATGCCCTCGACAGTTACATGAATTTGCAGAGCATGCATGTAACCAATTTTACCCCTTATATTATTGAAGAACGCCAGTTAAACGCTCAGGCGCTCGACGTTTTTTCGCGTTTGATGATGGATCGCATCATTTTTATGGGAACAGCAATAGACGATTATGTTGCCAATGTTATACAGGCTCAATTACTATTTCTCTCTAGTGTTGACGGGAAAAGAGACATCCAGATTTACATAAACAGTCCGGGTGGTATCGTTTATTCCGGTCTCGCTATTTATGATACCATGCATTATATCACCCCGGATGTTGCAACAATTTGCACCGGTATTGCAGCCTCTATGGCAGCGGTATTATTATGTGCCGGAACCAAAGGAAAACGCTCTGGACTAGGCCATTCTCGTGTTATGATACATCAGCCGATGGGTGGTGCGCAAGGCCAGGCAAGCGATATGGAGATATCACTCAAAGAAATTATCAAACTCAAAACTGAGTTATATACTATCATTAGTAATCACAGCGGTCAACCTTATGAAAAGGTTGAAAAAGACTCCGACCGTGACTACTGGATGCGTGCAGATGAGGCAAAAAATTACGGCATGATAGATGAAATTCTGGTAAAAGACCCGAAAAAGGCATAAATTTGATTTAATAATAAGCATGAAGAAAAAGGAAAATTCCACACATTGTTCGTTTTGTTTACGAGCGAAAGAGGATGTAAAAATTCTCATTGCTGGGCAGGAAGGACATATTTGTGAAAATTGTGTTGCCCAGGCAGAACAATTAGTGCAGGAGGAGTTAAATCAACCTGTAAAACGGTATAAATTTTCGTTAGCCAATTCCATGAAACCAAAAACCATCAAGGAGTTTTTGGATACCTATGTAATTGGTCAGGATGATGCCAAGAAGATACTTTCTGTTGCAGTTTATAATCACTACAAACGGTTGAACTACAAAACAAATGAGGATGTAGAAATTGAGAAATCGAATATTGTAATGGTTGGTCAAACCGGAACAGGAAAAACATTACTTGCAAAATCGATAGCGAAATTTTTAAATGTTCCTTTTGCTATTGTGGATGCTACAGTTTTTACAGAAGCAGGTTATGTTGGGGAGGATGTGGAGAGTATTTTATCCCGTTTATTGCAGGTTTGCAATTTTGATGTACCTGCAGCCGAAAAAGGGATCGTTTATATTGATGAGATAGATAAAATTGCCAGAAAAGGTGATAATCCTTCCATTACCCGTGATGTTTCCGGAGAAGGTGTTCAACAGGCACTTTTGAAGATGTTGGAAGGAACCGAAGTAATGGTTCCCCCTCAGGGAGGAAGAAAACATCCTGACCAGAAAATGGTGAAGGTAAACACCCAAAATATTTTATTTATTTGCGGAGGAGCGTTCGACGGGATTGAAAAGATTATTGCCAGAAGAACTGCAACTCAATTAATTGGTTTCAAACGCAATGACGATAATAACACCGCCGATCGCGATAATTTATTACAATACATAGCTCCACAAGATCTGAAAGGATTTGGATTGATTCCCGAATTAATTGGTCGTCTTCCTGTTCTTACCCATCTCGATCCTTTGGATGCCGATGTGCTGAGAGCAATTTTGGTTCAACCAAAAAATGCCATCATCAAACAATATCAGCAATTATTTGAAATAGAAAATATCAACCTCATCATCGAAAATGAGGTATTTGATTTTATTGTAGAAAAAGCAATAGATTTCAAATTAGGTGCCCGGGGTTTGCGTTCCATATGTGAAGCATTACTAACAGATGCCATGTATGATCTTCCTTCCACTCCCGATATCAAAGATTTTCATCTTACGCTCGAATACGCTACCAACAAATTCAATCAATCAAAATTGAGTCAGTTGAAGATTGCGAGTTAGTTTTTAGTTCTGAGTTCTGAGTTCTCCAACCCTAAGAGTGTCCCCACAGTGTTACCCGAAGGGAACGCTGTGGATTCGAAGCTGAAAGTTTATGGATAAGTTCTGGACCAGTCATTGAATTCGTGAACTGAATTAGCAAAAGTTTCAGAACTGTCAATCCGATTAAACCCAACGAAGTAATGCTCACACTGCAAGTAAGGTTATCACAATCCGACACTCGACACTACCCTTCGCAAAGCGAAGCAAACTCCTTCCTCCTTTTAGCCACCGTAGCTTTAGCGAAGGTGGCTCACTCCTTCCCTTCCCAAAAACAGAAAGGAGGCTTTCGCCTCCCTCTGGTCGTGAACCTAATTTATGAAACAAACCAACTGTCTAAAAACTTATAATTCATCATTATCAATAATCACTATAACTCCTACCGGGATCTTACTGTGTAATCTTATTTTCATAGTATTATGATTTAGGTGAATGAGATAAATAACTTATGAAGTCAAAAGTATAAAAGCTATTTGTAATCAATCATTACAGTAAATAATTATTTGTGACATAACAACATGTCTATTTGTCTATATTTTTGAATTTATTTGCTTACCAGTGTGAATTTTCATTAAATTTATGTGACAAGACCCTCATACATAAAGCTTTCTGCATTCCATTTGAAGTTCCAACAATACTGTGGATGAACGGTGGAAAAATTTATCGCCCAAATTCATTTAATACTCAGGTTTTGTTATATTTGTGACAGGTAATATAAGTTCCCTTGATGTTAATACACTGTAAATGCCTATAAACACGACATTTTAAACAAACACACTAACCTCCCTTAAGTCCAGTCCATATGAAAAATTTGATAGAAATCAGTAAGGTTGTGACCAAAAAGCGTATCTCCAAGATTGAGATCTTCGACAAAACGCTTTTAAATAGAAAGGATAGTAAGTTCAATGAGTTTTATGAAGGACTAGTAAATGATAAATTTAATACTGATGAGGAGGCAGCGATGTATTTGTATAATACCTCTCCATTGGATGATAAATATCGTCAACTCAAATCGCGGTTTTCGAAACGATTGCTCAATACCCTATTCTTTTTAGATAGCAACGACCCTTCCTTTTCCGATTATCACCGTGCAAATTATACCTGCAATAAAAACTGGGCACAGATCAGGATATTATTAAACAGCGGAGCCAGAAATGCAGCTATTAAAATTGCTTCCAAAACTCTGGCAGTGGCAATTTCCTATAAATTTTCTGATATCATCCTCAATTGTTCGCGCATATTGATGAGCAATGCAAGTTTAAGCGGGAACGATAAAGAATATGAAGAGTTTGCCGAATTAACCTGCAAAGCACTCAAAAATCTTGAAGAGGAGATAAAGGCAGAAGAAATGTATCAACGCCTGACCATCAATTTTGCAACTTCTGCAGTGAGTGCGAATGAACTTTCCCATATTGCCGACAAATATTATGAGGAGGTAACTAAATTATGTCAACATTCCGATAGTTTCCAATTACACTTCTTAAAATATCAGATAGGAATTCTAAATACTCAAATAAAAAGTAATTTTAAACAGACCATAAAGATCTGCGAAGAAGCGGAAAATTATTTAGAAAGTAATCCAAACTTCAACCAAAAAATAAAGCTTGCAAATCTTGCATTAATCAAGATCAGTTCCTATTTACAATTGCGCGATTATGAGAATGGTAGAAAAAATGCGGAGAAATGTTTAGATCTTGTACAAGAAGGTAGCAACAACTGGTTTGTGTTTCTGGAATATTATTTCCTGCTTGCCATGCATACCGAAAATTATATAAATGCAGCAGCAATTTATATAAAGGTGATAAATCATCCGCGTTTTGTTTATACCAACGAGGAGAGAAAGGAAAAATGGAAAATATTTGAAGCCTATATCAATTACATTTTTGAAACAGAAAATCTCGATCGGGAATTATTGAGTTATGATCCTGCGAAAAGAAAATTCCGTTTGCTTAAGTTTTTAAATGAAGTTCCAAACTTTACAAAAGACAAAAAAGGATACAACGTTTCCATACTTGTTATTCAGATCATTTATATGCTGGAAAAAGGTGAATATACCAATATCATCAACCGCTCTGAAGCCATGAATGTTTACTGCAGTCGTTACCTGCGCAAAGACGACAGTTATAGAAGCAGCCTTTTCCTTAAAATGTTGCTTACCTTAGTTAAAGAGGATTTCGGATACGAACGCACCAAACAAATGGCACATAAATATCTCCGAAAAATGCAGGAAGGTGATCCGGAAGGAAATACAACGGTGAATGAATGGGAAATTATCCCTTATGAAATATTATGGGAGAAAGTGCTTAACCGTTTGAAAAATAAAACGGTGAATAGCAGGAATTGATTTCTAAAATTCCCATTCCCGTTTTATAAAAAATCCAACTGCGGAAAACTCTTATCCAAAATTTTCCCCGCATCCACATTCAGCCATTTATTCATAATGGTAGAATATACCGAACGGAAATCCATTTGATGTATAAGATCTCCATCTTCTAATTTGGAAAGATCAGGCATATCATTCATCATTCCACCTTGTTTTAATCCTCCGCTAATCAGATAAATATTATTTGCTGTTCCGTGATCGGTTCCTTTACTTGCATTTTCTTCCACCCTTCTTCCAAATTCAGAAAAGGTCATGATCATGGTGTCTTTAAATTTATTGTTTATTTTCAGATCATTACAAAATGCTTTTAATCCGTCGGAATACACTTTTAGTTGACGCTCTTGTTGACCTCTTTGTAAGGCATGTGTATCAAATCCGCTTAAGGAAACATAATAAATAGAAGTATTGGTTTCTGATATAATTAATTCCGCAATTGTTTTAAGTTGATTGCCAAATTCGTTTGCAGGATACACAGCTGTGCTTGCATATTTTTTCGATTGCTCATAAATATAATCTGTGCTCTCTGCAGTATCAGTCAATAATTTATGCAGATATTCCACATTGGGATGATCATCACTTTCTTTAAAATGTGCATGCGCTATGGAATCAATAAAGGGATTTTGATTTACATTTTTTAATTGTTTAGGATCGCGAACTGCAAATCCACTCATTAAACTTCCCTTTAATGCAAGACTCACACTGTCGTCAATTTCCATTGCAAAATGTGGTTTCACGCAATTATTGTTACATGTGGAATCCAGTATTCTTCCAATCCAACCGGTTTGCAAATATTGATCTTCATCACTGGCAGTTTGCCAGATATCCATGGATCTGAAATGTGAGCGGTTGGGATTTGGATAACCAACATTATTAATTAAAACCACATCTCCATCAAAAAAAAGATCTGCCAGTCCCTGTAAATTAACATTCATGCCAATGTCACCACTCAATCGAATGAGTTCTTCTTTGCTGTAACCAATATTAGGTCGGTTCTTCTGATAAAGATCATCTGTAAATGGTACGATACAATTCAATCCATCGTTACCTCCTGAAAACTGAATCACCACCAAAACTTTTGGGCGAACATCTGCAGGTAAAAAGCCGGTGGAAGCCCGTAAAAATTTTGGCATCAACAAACTCGCCGAGGCAAGTCCGGAATATCTGATAAAATCTCTTCTGGTATTTTTCATATTAGATCAATTGAAATTCGGGTAACGACATTACAATTCCAACAGTACTGATAATTCTTTTTTCTTCTGTGGAATTATCAATATATTGTTCGATAAGTGCTGTGTCAATATTATCTTTTGGTGATTGTATAAAATATTGAAGAACGGTTTCAGTCAATTCTTCCTTCTTTACACTTTTAAAGACATTCACAATTTTCGACCAATCAGAAATCACCGCCGCTTTCTTTTTTGACTTCAATACATTTTCATCTTCGGGAGCGTCTTCAAATTCAGGTTTAGGTCTTATGTCCAATCCTCCTCCTTGTACAATTCTTGTTGGCAAATTCATTCGTAACATCAACGTTGCACTATCCACCCAATTTCGTCCACCGGGCCAACCTGCCACATTGGGAGGAAAAAATAATATCTGCCCCAAAACCTTTTGTAAATTTAATTGAGCCTTATCTTCTTTAAAATTTAAGGCTATCAGTGATTTATATCTAATCAATAATTCCACCGGCGACATAATTTTAGCACCTATGTTCTTTTCTTCATAAAACCAATCGGAAGTATAAATACTGCGCATTAGTTTGCTGATATCAAAACCGCCTGTATAAAAATCTTCCGTTAATTTTTCCACTCGATCCGCATCAACTATATCATTCACAAACTCTTTATAAATTTTAGTTACAACATATCTTGAAGTTTGTTTTTCCTCCAACAACATATTGATAATATCATCCCCATTAAAATTTCCTTTTCTTCCTAAAAATTCTTTATCATCATTGTCGTGATCCTTATCCACGATCTCAAATTCCCCTTTTTTATTTACGGTCCATCCGGTGAATGCACGAGCAGCTTCTTTAATATCTTTTTCCGTATAAATATTTCCTTCCCCCAAAGTAAATAACTCCATCACTTCTCTGGCAAAATTTTCGTTAGGTGCATCCTTTTTATTTTGCTGATTATTCAGATAAATTATCATTGCGGGATCACGTGCTATTGCGTGTAATAATTTATCGAATTTGCCCAATGCATTTTTTCGCAAAGTATTATTTTGAATTTGCATTAAATATGCGAGCTGTGTGGATGTAGCAAAATGATCATGCCAGAAAATGGTCATCTTCTCCCTTAAATGTGCTTTAGAAGTGGTTATCATTCTCACCCATTCATTATTGAGATCGCGCATTTGTTCCTGACTGCGCAATATCATAATTAGTATTCTGACATTGGAAACTTCTTTTCCTTTAGCGGGATCTTCGAGAAGGGTGAGAGATCGATATTGTTTTGAATCGGTAAATAATACATCCACCAATTTTTCGATCGGAGTATTTAATTTTAGTTTGATAGTGGCTGGTGTTTCGCCGAATCCGGCTCTCAAATAGAGGTGCTGTATCTTCTGTTGCTGACTTACCATAGATAGAACTTAAATCGGTGAAAACAATTCTTGTGCCATGAAAATATTCATTATTCGACGCGTAATTATTGCTGTGGTTTAAATTATAACGATAGAGTGTTTTGTATATAACGTATCAACCCCCTTGTTTTGTTACAGGCAATTACTAAATTTGTTCATGATGGAAACAACAAAAACACCCTCCGCTAAGGTAAAACAACTATTAGAAATAGCGTCAAAGGTAAAGTCCAACAAACCTGTTTCTCCAACAGAAGCCGATCTACTCATTGCATTTGAGATTCCTGAAAAGGAGTCCAAAATGCACAAGATTTTAGCTACAATAGCCCTTCCGGGTTCCATTATTTTGGGAATGAGTATGGCTGGTTTTCCTTCATTTTACGAAAATCTGGTAAGCCATTTACCCTCCTGGACAAATATGCCGGAGGGGCTTGCAGCAGGGGTTGATTATATCTGGAGTATTATTGGAGAGCCAATAGAAAAGAATAATATTATATATCATATTCCCAATGTTATTTTATATTCTTTTGGTGTTATAGGTATTAAAAAAGTAGTGGAATATATTCGAAAAAAAACCTGGCTGGATAAGGTAAATGATGCAAAAACAATTATACAGGAACGTATGACAAAGGGAATGGTAAATTACAATTTGTCTGATGGCCACAGCTTGTTATTTGTTGGAAACGGAGATTTTATCGGAGAACAATTTTCATTGGATTGTGAACCGGAAGAATCTATAATCCTTTCTACCCATGTTCAGCATCACACTCCGCATTGGTTGTATTACGATCCTGCATGTACCTTTCAATCGCTCCAATCAACACTCGATCTTGCTGATGCATATAATTGCGGAGAATATATAATGTTCCCGATTATTGATACTGAAATATTTTTACCCGGGCCGGGACAATATGATCTCTCCCCTGAAAAGGTGGAGGTAATTATTCAGGCTATTCGCGATATAGAAAAAATAAAAGGATGGGACCAAAAACGCATTATTATTGTAGGAGATAAAAAACAAACAAGTTGTATTCAAACCGAAAATATTAAAGGTGTTTTAGAAGGAACCATAGAATTGGTATCGCTTGAATCGGTGCAAAAAAGATTTGATAAAATAATCGTTATTGATACAACAGATCTGGTAATAGAAACCATTCTGAAAAAATTTCCCGATCGACGAATATTTTTCCGTTCCTCTGTAGATGGTGGTGCTGCATATAAACAACGTTTTTACGACAGATTAAAAGAGTTCGGATATATTGATGATCCCGAAAATAAATATTCTCTCGTAATTGGATATGATCTTTATGATGAACAAGTGGAACGAGAATCACTTGCAACAAATTTACAGGAATATCTACCCGTAGTATTATCCCACGAAGTTCACGACGCATTGATAAGAAATGAATATCATAGCGATGATTTTATTTATGTTCCGGATTTGGTGTTGGGGAGGTTGAAAGAAATGAGTTCGGGGGCGTGAGTCGTCAATCGTCCACCTTCGCTAGAGCTTCGGAGGACAAGTGAGTCGTGAATCCGGAGGTTAGTTCTGAGTTCTGGGTTCACCAACCCCAAGCGTGTCTCCACAGTGTTACGCGCAGCGAACTCTGTGGATTCGGAGATGAAAGTTTATGGATGAGTTCTGAGTTCGGGGTTCTCCGCCCTAGTGAGTGTCCCCACAGTTACGCGTAGCGAACTCTGTGGATTCGGAGATGAAAGTTTATGGATGAGTTCCGGGTTCTGAGTTCTCCACCCCGAAAGTTTCCCCACAGTGTTACCCGTAGCGAATGCTGTGGATTCGGAGATGAAAGTTTATGGAAGAGTTCCTGGTTCTGAGTTCTCCACCCCGAAAGTTTCCCCACAGTGTTACGCGTAGCGAACGCTGTGGATTCGGAAGTTCACCCTGCTGCAGAGTTCCTTCGGTAACTCTGCAGCGAAAATTTTAGGCCGGAGTTCTCACAGTTTTACTGGAATGGAACGACGATTCACGTTCACTTCAACACATATACAACATAACCAAATGAATTCGATGGAATTGTTCCTGAAAAGTTCTCGGTTTTAATTCCCCTAATCTCATAAGTTGGCTTCGATCCTTTACCCATATATCCGGTGGTGCCGGCAGCACTGTAAAGATGTTTTCCGGATAAATAATGAATGGTTGCACTTTCGACACTCAGATTATTTTTATCGATGTTTGCAGAAAATGCTTCATCCATATTGGTAAAATAATAATATACTTTTTTATCATTATCAGATTTCAGAATATATTTTTCATTTTTGTTAAGCGAGATTCCATTATCCGTTTCAGATGCTAAAATATAGGCCCAATATCCTGTGCGTTTAAGCATGGGTTTTGTTTCGCTGTCCGATTTTGTACTTTTTGTAATCATACCGTATTTATCAGGACCAACGCCATTGTGAATACATAAGAACTCAGTTTTGTCGCGCAATTCTATCAGTTGTTGAAATTGCCAGGCACCATTTACGAGAGTATTACCAAGCATCTCGGAAGGTTTGGTATTAAATTCACTTACCCAGATCTTTTTGCCGGGAAATTTTTGGTTTGTGTAATTTATTCCTTCCAACAACATATTTTTTGCCAATAAAACTTCTGCTGCTTTTTTGTAGGCATTATCCAGATCGCTTCTTTTTGTATCCTCTCCCATATACTCCGAACGAAGAGGAATCATATCATACACTTCACTCAATTCTTTTTGTGTATAATAATAATGCATGATAACAGCGTCGTAATTTCCTTTATAATTAGAAAGATCTTCGTTCCATTGTACTATATCTTTTCTACCCGTATTAGCTCCTGCAACCAATCCCAATTTTATTTGTGGATATTCTTTTTCCAACAATTTAAAAATGGGTTCAAAGTCATTTACATATTCTGCAAAGGATGCATATTTTCCATACACCTCATTTCCTGCCTCCACTCCTACTACATTTACCTTATTTTGCATTAAATATCGTATGGCCTGCATATTTTTTTCCGGAGTGCTGTTCAATACATTTAATACATAAAGAACCTGCATTTGCGGAAAAGTTTTTTGCAGTTTAATCATATCCTCCAAAAAACTATGATCGGGTTGTTCACCTGCTTTACGCAACCATTTTTCCAGACCATTTCCATCCTCGTCGAAACCTGTTTTATTGAACCAATCTTTAATATTGGCTTCCGTCATTCCCCAACCACTTTTCACATTATAGGGGTCATGAAATTTAGAAATAGCACCTCCGGGAACCCTTATAGTAAAAGGTTGATTCATTTCCAATAAATATTTTTCCACGTCGGCATCGTAATTTTCGAAGAAACCCGCCCCGTTGAAACCGAGATTTTGTGCCGTAAGCGACTGTGAAATCAGTAAAATGCTATAAAGTAGTTTTTTCATGTTCAATTTTTTCCTTAACTCTGCGTTAAATTTAAAGATACAATTTCAAATGTCGTGCCTGTTGAGAAATAACACATACAAAATTAAAATAATTAAGGGTTTGAGCATAATCTGTTTTGCGTTAAGCAGTTTTCGTCTGACTGCTCAAAGTGAAGTTGTTTTACCCCAATCGGGAAATACTTATATTCCACTCAATAGTCACAGCTATCATTTAGTTGACCGCATGGATATTAAATATAAAAATGCATATCAATATCTAAATACCTCCACAAAACCCTATTTAAGAGAAAATATCAGCGGACTTACACTTGCCTATTCAGGTTTTGATTCTCTTAACAAAAAAGATAAATTCAACACTAATTATTTATGTGCCGATAATGAAGAATTTTGTTTCTTCGAAAATGAAAATTATTATACGGGTTCTATTAAAAACTTTTTTTATAGAAGTCCCGCAACATTTTATCAATACTTAACAGTTAGGGTGAATCCGGTAATACACAATTCTTTTGGCTCATCCTCCGACACCAGCGCATTAAAATTTGTAAATACCCGCGGAATAGAGATAAGAGGAAGTATAGATAATAAGGTGCGATTTTATTTTTATGCGAGCGATAATCAGGCGCAACTTCCGCGATATGTTCAGGAGAGAACAAATGCCGCACCTCAGGTTGTTCCCGGAGAAGGAGTGGTAAAAAAATTTAAGACCACAGGAGTTGATTATTTAGTTGCCCGAGGATATTTTACCTTTAACGCCACGGAACATATCGCATTTCAATTTGGTCAGGATAAAATATTTATTGGCGATGGAATAAGAAGTATGATCTGGAGCGATAACAGTAAAGACCAATTATTACTAAAAATAAACACCCGAATTGGTAGGTTCAATTATCAAAATATTTTTACCGAATTGGCAAATTATGATGGTTCGAATGTTTATAATAGTTTAATTCATAAAAAATATGCGGCAATACATCATTTAAGTGTTCCCATTACTAAAACATTTACACTTGGTGCCTTTGAATCAGTAATTTTTGACAGGACTGATTATTTCGGAAATGTAAAGGGATTTGAATTACATTATCTTAACCCCATAATATTTTATCGCGCGGTGGAAAGCGGGTTGGGCAGCAGTGATAATGTTTTATTGGGATTAAACTGGAAGTGGAATTTTTTGCAGCGTTTTTCCTTTTACGGACAAGTGGTTTTGGATGAATTTGTTTTCGGAGAATTGTTAGCAGGTGATGGATGGTGGGGAAATAAATATGCCGCACAGGCAGGATTAAAATATATCGATGTATTTAATATTTCCAATCTCGATATACAATTTGAACACAATTTTGCAAAACCTTACACTTATTCCTACGACGATGAAAATGGTTCCAGTTACACCCACTATGCGCAGGCAATAGCACACCCGCTCGGTGCAAATTTCAGTGAAAATATAATTTCCCTCTGGTATCAACCCATCCCAAAATTTACCATCTCAAATAATTTAATATTATCCGTATTTGGTTCCGACACACTCAGCAGCAACTGGGGCAGCAACATCTTTCTCGACTACAACACCTACGAAAATGTTTATGGTAATTTCATCGGGCAAGGTGTAAAAAATACACTATTACTTAACGACCTTATCCTCTCCTTCCAATTCTGGCACAATGTATTTATCGACACCAGAATCACTTATCGCAAATTGAACAATGAAATAGACATTTATGATACTGATGAATTTTACTTTTCTATTGGCGTAAGAATGAATGAAGTATTGAAATACTTTTATTTTTAAAAACGGAGGAAAAGGGAACGCGGATTACGCTGATTGGGCGGAAAAAAAAGGATAAAAAATAGGAGGCATTTGAAGGGGGGGGAGAAATAATTAGCAAATCAGCCAATTAGCAAATGGAACAGCCGCGAACTGCTTGGGATGAAAATTATGGCTTCGAAGGGGGAAAAATAATTAGCAAATTAGCAAATTAGCAAATGGAACAGCCGCGAACTGCTAGGAAGGAGAACTTTAGCTTCGGAGGGGGAAAATAATTAGCAAATTAGCAAATAGAACAGCCGAATACTGCTGGGGAGGAAAATTTTAGCTTTGTAGGGAAAAGAACCCAAAAAGAACTCTATTTATCAATACAAAAAACCTTGTGTCCTTTGTGCGTTCCCTTGTGTTCTTTGTGGTTATTTTTTTACCCAAAGAAAATGTAATTGTAAAATTAGTTTCGGCATTCAATTGCACTGATAAAAATCACGTTCCAATATTAAAGAATGTATAAAATAGTATATCAAATTTTCAGGCTAATTAAAAGGCGGCTGTTCATTGGTATCCGTCAAAGGCCGGACAGGCATCGGTACATTATTTTGGCTGTTCATCGGTACATTATCGAGGCTGTTCATCGGTACATTTATTTAAAGTATTGCAACTTCATCACTCCTAACTTAATCCCTCCATAAAATAAAGCTGCTTCATAAATTCCAGATGGAAGATTTTTGTCGTGAATATTAAACCGTATCACTTCATTTGGATTTTGAACCGATATATTAGTATAACTATCCACTAATTTTCCTTGGAGATCGTAGATATTTAAAAATAATTTTTCTCCTGGGATGATGGTAAAATTTTCAGGGATATGAATTTCTGCGGTGGCGGTGTTACTAATTGGGTTTGGGTAAATGGTAAACATTGCATTCTGAATTAAAATGGGATCTATGGAAGTAAAAGTATCTGCACAACCTGGCTCCAAGCAACCCATACTATCTAATTTTATCAGCCACATTTGTTGATTGGGTTCTCCAAGAATGTCACCCACCGCACTGCCTGAAATGATAAACCCTTTATCGGGAGTTTGTTGAACATCAAAAAAATAGGCATCATAATAATTATCGGTAGTGTAGGTTCTTTCCCAAAGAATTATACCGTTAGAATCCAACTTTGTAATAAAACCATGTAAGTTTTCTAAGGAATCGGGTTTTGTTGTGCCGCAGGCTATTATACTACCGTCAATATTTGGTCTAAAATTCCAAAAATTTAAAAAAACAGATCGGTTAAAAAAG
>JAYSYX010000329.1:0-3168 GCA_043727235.1 Bacteroidota bacterium | reverse complement strand
TTATTTTTCATTACCTTTAAACCCTCAAAAAAAGCTAGCCACATGAAGTATTTGCCTATTGACAAACAATTGTTCATTCAAAACAGAAGCAATTATGTTAAGCATCTGAAACCCAACAGCATAGCAATATTTCACAGCAATGATGAAATGCCCACTAATGCCGACCAGTTTCATCCTTACAAACAAAACAGTGATATATTTTATTTGAGCGGAATAGATCAGGAGGATACAATTTTATTTATTTATCCTGATTGCCCGATACCTAAATACCGTGAAGCACTATTTCTCAAAAAAACAAATGCATATATAGCGGTTTGGGAAGGACATAAATATACTGAGCAAGAAGCAACTGCCGCAAGTGGAATTACAACGGTTCAATGGAAAGAAGAATTTCCGGCAATTTTTAATATGCTGATGAACCATGCAGAAAATATTTATCTCAATTCGAATGAAAATGACCGCGCATCCATATTGATCCCTTCACGCGACGCTAGATTTACGCAGGAAACAAAAATTCGTTTTCCCTTACATAATTTTTATCGCAGTGCACCCATTATGGCGACCTTACGCACTAGTAAAAATGAATTTGAAAAAGAACTGATTCAAATTGCCTGCGACATTACTACAAATGCATTTAAAAGAGTAATGAAATTTGTAAGGCCTGGCGTGATGGAATTTGAAGTGGAGGCGGAAATATTACACGAGTTCATTCGCAACCGTGCTTCGCGTCTTGCTTATGGAAGTATAATTGCAAGTGGAGCAAATGCCTGTGTTTTACATTATGTAGATAATAATATGGAATGTCGCGACGGCGATCTTTTATTGATGGATTTTGGTGCTGAATATGCAAATTATTGTGCTGATCTTACCAGAACAATTCCTGTGAACGGTCGATTTACTCCGCGTCAAAAAGATGTTTACAATGCGGTGCTTCGCGTGCAAAGGGAAGCAATTAAGATGATGCACGTGGGAATGATATTAAAAGAATTTAATAGTGAAGTTGGCAAAGTGATGGAAGGAGAATTGTTAGCACTAGGCTTAATAAACACAAACGATATTAAAAATCAGGATCCTGAAAATCCGGCATACAAAAAATATTTTATGCATGGCACAGGACATCACTTAGGGCTAGACGTACACGATATTGGAGATCACTTTGCACCACTGCCATCGGGTGCTGTGTTAACCTGCGAACCTGGTATATATATTCCTGAAGAAAATATTGGTATTCGAATAGAAAATGATATTATGATCACTGATTCCGGCAAATATGATTTTATGAAAGATTGCCCTGCCGATGTGGAGGAAATTGAAGAATATATGAACGCTATGCAAATGGCTGATTGACACATTGAAGAAACAAAGAAACAGGCCACAAACCTGCCTGCCGGCAGGCAGGGGCACTAAGGCACGAAGATTTCACGAAGATTAGTTAGTGTTTAGGGTATTAAAAATACGGGCTGATATTTCATGAAGATTAAAATATTTATTTGGATAATTATCAAAAGATAAAATAAGATTTGGTCAACAGCGCAGGATGAAATTCATTAAAAACCTACCCAATATACTTACCTTATTTAATTTGTTTCTCGGCTGCATGGCTATTGTGTATCTGTTTAACGATCACATGGTAATTATGAGCGGTGAAAGAGAAATGTTTATTGATATGGGCCAGATTGCGTTGGCCTGTTATTGTGTTTTTACTGCTGCTATCATCGATTTTTTTGATGGTTTTGTTGCACGTTTATTAAAAGCGCAAAGTGAGTTTGGGAAACAACTGGATTCTCTGGCTGACATGGTTACATTCGGATTAGTTCCGGGTTTGATCATGTATGAATTGATCGCTCGTTCTTATTATGCAAACTACAGTTCGTTTGATTACCCTGTTTTATTTTATGCTGCAGGATTTGCAGTAACCATTTTTGCTGCTGTACGGTTAGCAAAATTTAATCTTGATACAAGACAAACATCAGAATTCAGAGGATTGCCGAGTCCTTCCATGGCAATGATCGTTATGTCGCTGCCACTTATTATTCTGCGCGACGAAATGCAATTAACGGAACTACTCTCCAATAGCTGGATACTTTATGCTATAGTTGGTTTGCTGAGTTATTTGATGGTGAGTGATATACCTATGTTAAGCCTTAAGATAAAATCGCTGAAATTTGAGGAAAATCAATGGTTATTCGCACTAATTTTATTATCCGTTGCGATTATTTTTATGGGTATTTTTATTTTCCATATCATGTTTTCAATCATACCAATTGTATTAATTTTATATATTTTAATTTCACTAACAAAAAATATTAACGAAAATGGCATATAAGGCTGAAATTGATGTAATGCCCTTAAAAGAGTTACTTGATCCTAAGGGAAAAGCTGTAGCGGGTAATATGAAAAATATAAACTTGAACTCCATTCAGGATGTGCGTATCGGCAAACATATACAACTGCATATAGAAGCGGATTCCGATACTCAGGCTAAACAAATAGCAGAAGAGGCCTGTAAAAAATTACTTGCCAATCCTATTATGGAAAGTTATACTTTCACTATACACAAGGTATAAATTTTAAAAAGGATGAATATACATCCTTACTAATTTGTTTGTAATATGCTGTACAACAAAGTGAATGGCATTACCGAAAAAAAGAACTTCGCTGTTGTATTGTTTTTTGTTTATCTGCTTTTTGCGCTGTTTTTATACCGCAACACCGTAGGTTGCAGACTGGTTACTGATGCACAAAACTGGTTGTTATTGTATGACGCGATCGGCTGGTCGGGCATCCCAAATTCTTTCGGTGAAAATGCACTGCATCCAGGGTATCATTTTTTTTTCTTTTTGAGTTATAAAATATTTGGCACTAATGAGCTTGGATGGTATATTTTATTTACCTCCCTGCATACATTAAATGCTTTTATGATATACCTGGTCTTCAAAAGGTATTTAGCATTAACCAAAATTTCGGATAATAATTTAATCAGCCTTTCAGCATCTTTTTTATTTCTTGTTTCGCCATATCAAACAGAAACGGTGGTGTGGGGTGCAACTATTCATTATCTCCTCGTAACCCTCTCTGTTTTACTTATTATTAACTTGACGAGTTTATATATTCTAAAAAGAAAATTTATCTATCTTATTTTAATATTGCTTTTGTTTTGTTTTGCCC
>JAYSYX010000328.1:0-8157 GCA_043727235.1 Bacteroidota bacterium | reverse complement strand
CAAGAATTGTAATATTTTCAAATATTAATATTAGCTTTTTGAATTTATTAACCTGAATAAAAAACCAAATGTTCAATATAAAAAAGACTGGCTGTATGAAGAGATTTATTCTCATTAAAATCATGAATAATTCATCAGTAATAAGTTGAGTCCTAAAAAATAATAATATAGGCAGTAAAAATAAAAAAGTAAAGACTATACCATTAATATATATGTATGCAGTTCTAACCCTCCCATTTGTGGTAATTGGCATACTCAACTTTCGTTCATACATTTATTTCACGTTAATTTCAAAATATTCCTTCTAAAAAAATATCCACTTATTAATAAAACAATCACGGTTATCCCACCCAATATCAAAATATTTTCCAATATCGAATCAATTCCTGTTTTCCTCCAGAAAATATCATAAAATCCCTGAATACTCCAGTAATTTACTGAGATAACTGCAGCATCCTGCATAAAAGAAGGCATTATATAAAGCGGTATCATACTTCCCCCAACAGCACTCATAAATAAAATAATTATAGTGCCTAGAGAATCCGCTTGTTTTTTTGTAGTAACTATCGCCGATAATAAAACACCAAACGATGCGCAGGCAAATGCAGTAAATAATATCATGATAATTAATGCCGGAAGATCAATAAATAGATCCAATCCAAAAGCAAGCCATGAAAATAAAAACATAACTGTTAACTGAAATACAGATATGATTGTTGCAGTTAACATTTTACTCACCATTATTTCAAACGGTTTAACCGGCGATTGCAATAATTTTTTTAATACGCCATTTTCTTTTTCTTCAAGCATACTTTGACCAATGGAACCCACACTAAACAATAACATCATTATTGCAGTCCCTGCTACAGCCTGAATTAGTCCCCAGTTACTTGATTCCTCTCCAACCAGACTTGTCATTGTTACAAGACTTTCTGTCCTGCTTTCTTTCAATCCCGAATCCGGCAAGTTTTGTTTGATAGAATCGCGCATCAACACCGGAATATTGGGATATAATTGTTGTATAAGAGCTTCGATATTTTTTGCGCCATCTTTTTCACCTTTTAGAGAAGAAACATTTCCGAGTACGATATTCTGTAAAATACTTACTTCCATTTCTCTGCTCTGATCAAATTGCATTTCCAACGGAATATTCTTCCCATAGTTTATTGAATCTTCAAAACCGGGGTATATAATAATATTTGCAATTCTATCTCCTTTTTTAATCAGATTAACTGCATTTTCTTTTGATTCCGGAATTAATTCAATTCCTGAAATACTATCCAATGCCAAAATTATATTTTTTGATGCCGTAGAATTATCTTCATCTGAGTATAATACAACTATGGGACTGCTCTCCTCATCATCCCCACCTGCAACACCGCCAAATGCAAGTGCAAACAGCGTTATCAAGCCTATGGGTAATAACAAAGCAAGAAATAATGCTTTTTTATCTGTGAAAAATATTTTGAGATCTTTTTTAGCGAGTTTCCACATAACGGAATATTTTGATAATTCAATCCCTCAACTGCCTACCTGTGAGATTTAAAAATATATTTTCAAGACTTATACTTTTAATATCAATATTAATAATATCAATACCTGCATCGGAACATTTTTTTACAACATCAGGTAAGATCAATTTTACATTCTTCGCTGAGATAATCAGCTCATGTGAAGCATTATTAAATGAGCTTTTATATCCGCCTAATCCCTCCTGAATTTCACCAGCATAATTAATTTCAATTGTTTCTTCTACGGTATTTTGTTCGCGCAGTTCCTGTAAACTTCCCTCTGCAATAATTTTTCCTTTATCTATAATTCCTATCCTGTCACACATTTTTTCAGCCTCCTCCATGTAATGCGTGGTATATAAAATTGTTTTTTTCCTGTGATGAAGTTCCGCCAACAATTCGTAAATTTTATTTCTACTTTGGGGGTCTATTCCAACTGTTGGCTCATCCATCAATATCAATTCAGGATCGTGCATTAAGGCGCATGCTATATTTATCCTGCGCTTCATTCCGCCGGAATAAGTTTTAATCTTATCTCCTTTTCTATCCTCTAGTCCAACCCAATTAAGCAGTTCTTCCGCACGTAACTTTGAGGCTTTTCCAGTTACCTTATATAAACTACCCCAAAAAATTAAATTTTCTAACGCAGTGAGTTCCTCATATAATGCAATTTCCTGAGGTACAATTCCCATTCTTAATTTTACTATTTTGCTTTGTTCATAAACATTCAATCCATCAACCAGAATGCGCCCACTGTCAGGAGGCATAATGGCACTGATCATATGAATTGTTGTAGTTTTACCGGCACCATTGGGGCCAAGCAATCCGTAAAACATTCCCGAATGCAGTGTTAGGTTGATTTGATCAACTGCCTTTAAATTTAAAAATGATTTTGAGATCGCTTCAACCTTTAACATAAACAGAATATTAGGGTAAAAATAGGATTTGTTGGTTTGTAATTATAAAAAATATCGCCCAAAACAATTAAATAGGCGAGGAAAAGATAAAGTAAGGTGTGATTCCAAAAAAAATGAAAACCACTGTTCAGCATAAAAACTGGGATTCCAATTTTTTAGGTTTCCGGGTTGGGGATCTATACACCTTATGCGATGAAAAGTTTTTATCCCAACAATTAATTAAATATAAAGAAGAAGGATACAGATTATTGTATTGGAAAATAGAAGAACAGGATACCGAATCTAAGGCAATAGCAAGTTCATTGCAATTCTTTACCTATGATACCAAGATCACTTATCAATTGAGTTTAATAAAACAGAAACCCATGATTTCTGCCAATTCTAAAGTGAGACAATACAGCGGGCCAATTACTTCTGAATTGATTGATCTTGGAAAACAAAGCGGCGATTATTCGAGATTTACAAAGGATAAACATTTCCCCCCATACACCTTTGAAAAAATGTATAAAGAATGGATAAACAACGCTTTTTCTGCCGAACAATCTGACGCCATTTTTATTCTGGAAGACGATTTAAAAATGTTTGGTTTTGCAACTGTATTTTTTAATGAAGAAGATGCGGAAATAGTATTAATTGCCCTTGACCCTAAATATAGAAATAAGGGTTATGGCAAAATGCTCGTTGATCATATTTCGGCTTATGTTTATGCCCGCAATTATAGAAATTTATATGTTGTGACGCAATTACAAAATTTTGAGGCGTGTAAACTTTATGAGCGCTGCGGATTTACCGCAATAAAAAAAGAATATATTTACCATATCTGGTTATAATGGAAGACTTAAAAGAATATACAAAATTTCAACTTGCAATCCGAAACGGACAAGACCGGGAAGAGATATGGATAGCTTATAAAGGAAATATTTATGATGTAACTGAAAGCACTTTATGGAGAAAGGGAACACATTACGAACACTTTGCCGGCCAGGATCTCACACATGAATTGCCTGATGCTCCGCACACGGAATCTGTTTTCAGTAAATTTAAAATAGTTGGAAAATTAGTTTAAGCTTTAATATTATACTTTGTAAGCTCAACAAATTCATTGACTCTCTTTTTTACATTAGATTGTTTAATTTCCAATAATCGTTGTGGACCAAATTTCTCCACACAAAAAGATGCCATCGCAGAACCGAATATAATTGCGCGTTTCATATTGATAAAGGAAATATTTTTTGATTTTGCCAGATATCCTATAAACCCACCTGCAAAAGAATCACCTGCTCCGGTCGGGTCAAAAACAGATTCCAAAGGTAAGGCAGGTGCGAAAAATATCTGATCACCAAAAAACAACAAAGCGCCGTGCTCTCCTTTTTTTACTATTAATATACGTGGCCCCATTTTTAATATTAATCTTGATGCTTTTAACAAAGAAAATTCACCGGTAAGCTGACGAGCCTCCTCATCATTAATCATAAGTACATCCACTTTTTTTAATACCTTGTTTAATGCCGGTCTGGAATTATCCATCCAATAATTCATCGTATCCATTACAACAAGTTTTGGCCTCACCTTGAGTTGCTTTATTACACTTAATTGTAAAGAGGGTTCAATATTTCCCAACATTAAAAATTCCGGTTTGCGATTTTTGTCAGGTACAACGGGATTAAAATTTGCAAGTACATTCAGATCGGTTGTTAATGTATCACGGGTATTCATATCCATATGATAACGTCCGGCCCAAAAAAAGGATTTTTCGCCTTTCATCACTTTCACACCATCGGTGTTTATTCCTTTTTTGTTAAAACTGTCAAGAGTGGCTTTTGGGAAATCGTCCCCCACCACCGAGATCAATTTTATATTGGAATAAAAAAACGATGCCGCAAGTCCAATATAAGTACCTGAACCTCCAATTATTTTATCTGCTTTTCCAAATGGTGTTTCAATAGAATCAAATGCAACGGTGCCGACAACTAATAAACTCATATTTTAAAATTTTTTGCAAAGTAAAAGAGCTTCCACTTAACATTGGGTAACATTAAAAATTTTCTTCTTTATCATTCCTAACATAAAAACAAAAACCCTGCATCTCTGCAGGGTTTGCTCCCCAACCTGGACTTGAACCAGGGACCTACTGATTAACAGTCAGTCGCTCTAACCAACTGAGCTATTGAGGAATGAATTGTTTTTGAAACGGGATGCAAATTTATTTTGTTAATTCTACAATGACAAGAATTGACCCATAAATTAAATAATATTGTCAATATTTTTTTTGAAAGCGAAGAAAACAAGCACAAAATGTCACAAAAAGACATAAACCTTTCAATTTTCTCAAATATCTTCAAATTCCTGTGAGTTAAAGGTGCAAAAATGTATTTAATTCTGCTTTACTTTAATGTGAAAATGCATATCTTGCAGCTCTTTTTCAAAATTTACGGGATTGAATAACACCACAAGAAAAATTTGTACTTTTTTTATCAGTTTACTTCTGACTAAATTGTCGTTGGGGCAAATAATCGCTTCAGCCGATACCTCCATTTGTTTAGGTGGAACAGCTACTCTGGCAGTATTTTCAGCCCCTAGTTATGGAACATCAAGTTATACCTTCGAAGTTTTCCCTTATGCTCCGGAAACCTATGCGGGAACTTCTCCAGTACAAGCAGGTGGCGGGGGGTTAACGGACGACAGTTATTCAACGTCAGTTCCTATTGGATTTAGCTTTTGTTTTCTCGACAATACCTACACACAATGTTATATTGGCTCTAATGGCTGGGTAAGTTTTGGCGGTCCCGGTGCATTGTCCACTACTTATACCTCGGCAGCAATACCAAGCGTAGCTGTTGGTGTGCCCAAAAATTGCATTATGGGTCCGTGGCAGGATTGGCATCCCGGTTTGTGTTCGCCCATTGGAAGTTGTGTTAAGTACCAAATGATCGGTACTGCTCCGAACAGAAAATTTATCGTAAGTTGGGATAATGTTCCCATGTTCAGCTGCACAGTAACCTATGGTTCATTTCAGATAGTGTTGAACGAAACCTCCAATGTTATAGAAAATCATCTAACCAATAAACCAAATTGTATGGCCTGGGCGGGCGGAACTGCAACCCAGGGTGTTCATAGCCTCGATGGTCTTACAGCTTTTACAGCTCCCGGAAGAAATTCAACTCCATGGACAACAATAAATGAAAGTACAAGATTTGTGCCCAATGGAATTACCTGGTACACTGCAGCAGGTGTGGTAGCGGGATATGGTGATACTCTTATCGTTTCTCCAACTGTCACAACAACTTATACTGCAACACTTACATCTTGTGATGGAACCGAATATGAAGAAGACGTAACGGTAACTGTTGTAAATGTTGATCCATCTTTTATATATGATGCCTTTTATTGCACCGATGGTGTTGCAATACCCACAATTACCGGAACAGGTGGTGGAACATTTACTTCTGCGCCACCGGGACTTGTTATCGATCCAATAACAGGAGAAATTGATCTGGAAGCATCAACTCCCGGCTCCTATTCTGTTACTTATTCTATTGGAGGATTATGTCCGGAATCTGCCTCTGATCTCCTTACTATTATTACTGATCCTGATGCTTCTTTTGCATATGATGATATAGAATATTGCCCAACCGGCACAACAACGCCAACATTTATTACAACTCCAAGCGGAACTTTTACTGCATCCCCTGCAGGTTTAACAATTGATCCAGCGAGCGGAGTTATTGACCTTAGCACAGGAACCGTTGGAACAACTTATACTATTTCTTATACAGTCGGTGTAATTTGCACAAGTGTATTTACTTATACTATAACTATAACACCAATCGACGATCCTGCTTTTACTTACAGTGCAGCGAGTTATTGTCCGACAGGAACTGCAACTCCAACTGGTATAATTACTCCGGGCGGAACTTTTACAGTTTCGCCACCTTCTTTAGATATTGATCCTGTAACAGGCACAGTTGATCTTACGACTGGTATTGTTGGAGCCACATATACCATTACTTATACCACACCCGCAGGACCTTGTACAAATTCAGGTTCAACCACATTAACCATTGATCCGTTAGACGATCCCGCATTCAGCTACAGTGCACCAAGTTATTGCCCGACAGGCACAACAAGTCCAACAACAATTGTAACTCCCGGTGGTGTTTTTACAATTTCTCCGGCAACTATGGCAATAAATTCATCAACGGGTACCGTAAATCTGGTAACCGGAGATGTTGGAACAACTTATACCATCACCTATACCACACCGGCCGGACCATGTTCAAATTCCTCAACAACTACAATTACCATAGACCCTCTCGATGACCCTTACTTTACCTATAGTGATATAGAGTTTTGTAATTATGGCACCGCTCCAATTATTACCTTAACAACTCCAGGTGGTGTGTTTACAGTTTCTCCTGTGGGATTATCAGTTAATGCTGCAACCGGGCTTATCGATTTGTCAACCGGAACTCCCGGAACATTTTATACGATCACTTACACAACACCGGCAGGATTATGCAGTAATACATCTTCAGTTGTAATTCAGATTTTACCATTAACTGACGCTGCATTCACTTTTGATAATTTTGCCTATTGTGCAAAGGGTTCGGTTCTACCTAATTATATCATGAATCCTGGTGGTAGTTTTACTGCCGCTCCCGGAATTTCAATAAATGCTCTTACCGGACAATTAAATCTTGATGCATGTATACCGGGAGGTCCATATGATATTATTTATACCAGCCCTGGTTGTCCTGAAACAGATACTTTTTTAGTTACCATTCATCCCCTTCCAAATCCAACAATTACTTTAGATGATATTATTTGTCTGGAAGGTGATCCGATAATTATTACAGGCGATCCCACGGGTGGATCATTTAGCGGAACTGCAGTAATTGGTGATCAATTTGATCCTGCAATTGCCGGAAATGCCGGAATTTATTCCGCAATTTATACTTATACTGATGCAAATGGTTGCACGACTGCGGTAACTGATTATATTGAAGTAATACAACACTTCGTGGATGCAGGAATGGATATTTATATTCCTGAATATACCACAACAGTTATTACTGCTTCCGGTGGAGCAACATTTTTATGGGAACCACCAACAGGACTTGATTGCACCGATTGCCCAACTCCAATTGTCGACAATTTATTTACTACTACTTATACGGTAACCTCCTGGGATATATTTGGATGTGTAGCTTCTGATTCAGTAGTGGTAAATATTGTTCCGGTATTTGATCCTGTAATATTCATTCCAAATACCTTCACTCCAAATGGTGATAATATAAATGATCATTTCTTTGCATTTGGATCAGATCTGGAAACTATTATCTCTATTTATATTTATGATCGCTGGGGTGAATTATTATTTGTGACAGAAAATCTGACACCCGACGATCCATCAAAAGGTTGGGATGGCACCTTTAATGGTCAGCAATTAAATCAGGGTGTATATGTTTATATGGTAGAAGTAATGCTTGAAGCAGGTGTTAAACAACAAATTCAGGGAAATATCACGCTCATCAGATAGATCAACACACATTAATTTTTTTCATTCCGGATTTTTAATAAGGTATTCTTTTTTTACAATAAAGATTTAAAGCTATTATCAAAGCTTTTTATTATTTCTATTTAAAGGATTTATAGGATCAATGCTAAAATTTGGGGAGTGAATATTTTCATTTGAGAAGTCCGCATAGTATTAACTTGGTTTTTTAATA
>JAYSYX010000327.1:0-8193 GCA_043727235.1 Bacteroidota bacterium | reverse complement strand
GTTACTCTCAATTCAATGGCATGACCATGAATTTTAATATCCTCCTGCTTAAAGTTCAACTCCATTCCTTCTGCAATTAAAATTTGTTCGCGAACAATATCTAAACCAGTAATAAATTCAGTTACAGGATGTTCCACCTGTAAACGGGTATTCATTTCCAGAAAATAAAAATTAAGATCTGCATCCACTAAAAATTCAACAGTACCTGCTCCAACGTAATCACATGCTTTCGCTGCATTTACCGCACTTTCACCCATAGCCTTACGCATTTCCGGAGAAACAACTGCCGAAGGAGCCTCTTCAACCAATTTTTGGTGACGACGCTGAATGGAACATTCCCGTTCAAATAAATACAGCACATTCCCATGCCTGTCTGCTAGTATCTGAATTTCGATATGTCGGGGAGATGTTACAAATTTTTCAATAAAAACCGCATCATCACCAAAAGCACTTTTTGCCTCGCTCATTGCGCGGTGCATTTGTTCATCCAATTCTGCCTCGTTTTGAACTACGCGCATACCTTTTCCTCCACCCCCTGCACTCGCTTTTATCAAAATCGGATATCCGGCTTTTGCGGCAACAGTTTTAGCTTCATCAAGATCCTTGATTGCATGATCGGTCCCGGGAACCATAGGAATATGAAATTTAGCCGCTGCCTGTTTTGCAGAGATCTTATCCCCCATCATATTGATACTTATTGGATCCGGACCAATAAATATTAATCCTGCATCCTGCACTTTTTGTGCAAATACAGCATTTTCACTCAAAAAACCATAACCTGGGTGAATTGCATCGGCACCTGAAATTTTAGCAACCTCCAAAATTTTTTCCATTAATAAGTAACTTTGGTTGGATGGTGGAGGGCCAATAAAATAAGCTTCATCGGCATATTGGGTATGAATAGCATTTCTATCAGCTTCTGAATAAACAGCAACGGTTTTAATTCCCATTTCCTTTGCCGTACGCATAACCCGAACTGCAATCTCCCCGCGATTGGCGATCAGGATCTTTTTGATCTTCATTTGACAAAGATGGTGGAAAGATTTGAAAATTTGAACCCATCGTGTAAAATAAAGAAGATGAGTAAACCTTGAATTATAATATTGCAAAATAGACTAATATTGTAAATGTAAAGTCGCAAAATTTTGCGACTCCACATTTACGTTAGGACAGGTCATCATTTTCATTAAAAATTACATGGCAAAATATAAAAACAAATACCGAATTTCCCCTCACAGATTAAAAAATTGGGATTATGGTTCGCCAGGAATGTACTATGTTACAATATGCACAAAAAATAAAATTTGTTATTTTGGGGATATTGTTACCGCAAAAAATAATAATTTGATTGTTAATTCGAATGTAGAGTTGCAAAATTTTGCGACTCTACATTCGAATCATGAAAACCAGGAACCATATTTAGAACCTACTCCAATTGGAGAAATAACACAAAAATATTGGGCCGAAATTCCAAACCATTTTCCGTTTGTCGAATTAGACGAATTTAAAATAATGCCAAATCATTTACATGGCATTTTATTGATTGACAATCCCGAACATTTTGGGTGGGAACACAATAAATTTGGACCACAATCGAAAAATTTAGGATCGGTTATTCGTGGATTTAAAGCTGGAGTTAAGGGGTATGCAACAACCAACTATATTGACTTTTGTTGGCAGGCTAAATATTATGACCGAATTATCAGAACTGAGCATGACTTGTATAATGTTAGAGAGTACATTCGAAAAAATCCGATCAATTGGGAAAAGGATAAAAATAATAAAAATGGTTTAATGATGTGATGTTCCTATAGTGAATGTCTATTTAAATGGTTATTTTTGAAGTTAATTTTTCAGACCAAAAATTCAAACCATTTATATTTAAAATAACTCCAGATAAATAAAAATGCAACTCGATTACATCCACAATATTAACAACAGCGGAGAACACATGATCCGTCTTTACAATTTTGATATGTCGCAGGCAATTAAATTGCGCAAAAACATTCAGGATTCCATTCTAATAAACAAAAAATCACTTTACATCAATGAACTGGATTTTATTGAGGCCAGAAATTGTGAATTAACATTGCGGATCGCAGATGATGATATTGGAATTGTTACTGAAGACACTGTTTTCTTTTTCTGTGATCTTACACTGGAGGGTTTTGAGGAAATGGTGGGATTATTAGAACCTTTTTGTTTGAAAGAAACGAAGGGTTATCAATGGTTATATGATATCGATAACGAGATAGATTTTTTATTTTCGCCTGGAGGAACCTGGTGAAAAGTTCGCTTATTTAATTTGAGATCCTTTTAGAAACGGACAAAAAAGTTGCATCCTGATTTTAATGAAACCCTTAGTAGATAAAAAATATCTTTTAGAACGATTCAAAGCCAAGGGAGGATGGACCTATGCGCGTATAGAGGAGATCCCACAGGACAAAAGAGCACATTTTGGTTGGGTAAAGGTGCGAGGAACTATTGATGGATTCGAGATAAGAAAATACCATTTAATGCCTATGGGCAATGGAAGATTATTTTTACCTGTAAGAGCAGAGATCAGGAAAAAGATCGGGAAAAAAGAGGGTGATTGGGTGCATGTAGTTTTATATCCCGACACCGAACCACTGGAGGTGCCGGAGGAAATGTTCCTATGTTTGGAAGATGAACCGAGAGCACTCAAATTCTTTAACCGGTTATCTGAAAGTGAGCAAAAGTTTTACATTCAATGGGTGTATTCCGCTAAAAAAGAGGAAACAAAAATTGACCGAATGGCGAAAACAATTAACAGGTTGATGAAAGGTTTGAAGATGTATGATAAGGAAGAATAACTAAAATATCAATATGAAAACGGTCTTTAATGGGAAAACTGATTTTTTTCAATATATTTACTTGCATTTTGTCGCTGAAAATTTTGTAACTAAATAAACTAGCTTTGAAACAATTCAAACAACTTCAAATATTAACATTATTGGTGTTTTTTTTATTGCTTAGTGGTTTTGTAGCCTATCGTTCCGGAGCATTTGAGATTTTATTTTTTAGATCCTCAAACTCACAAAACTCTAATTTAAATAGGGATGTTCCAATAGACACACCAACAACTTTAATTGATTCGCAAAGATCTAATCCCACATTATTACCAACTTCAAAATCAGGTGTCATTTTTAAACGTGAAAATTCAAATGATCCAATTCAAACCGATCCGAAAACACTTGATTCCATAAAAAAAGTTTCAGAATTGCATCGAATACACTTAATGAGTTCATCAAAATCTCTACTTATCTTCGATAAGGCTTCAACTCCTCAATCTCTATTATATCGGGAAATTGAAATTGCCGACTCTATAAAAATCGCCTTAACAAAAAGCGAAATTGAACAAATAAAGCAGGACGAAATAAATGAATTCATTTTAATGGGTTCCTCAAAATCAGCAATTATATTCGATTCTAAAACAGATTCTATCTATAGACGTTTCTATCCTAAATCAGATTTATTTAAAATAAAAACTGATACTATTGTTGAAGTCCCTTAAAATAAATTATTAGAATGGAAATAATTGACATACTTCAAGCAGCAGGATTAAGTTTATTATTTCTGATATTAGTTTTTGCACCCATGGAAAAAGTATTTCCGGCAAAATTGAAACAAAAATTTTTCAGGAAAGAATGGACCATGGATCTGTTTTTCTTTTTAGGACAATATCTTCTTTGGGGAGGATTGGTTATTTGGGCATTAAGTTATTTCAGTTTTTGGCTAAATGATATTGTTCCTGTCAATTTCAGAAATGGAGTTTCATCTCAACCCTTGTGGTTACAGGTAATTGAAGTTATTGTATTGAGTGATTTTATTATTTATTGGGGACATAGATTACAGCATAAGGTAAATTTTTTATGGCGATTTCATAAGGTGCATCACAGTTCTGTTCATCTCGACTGGCTCGCAGCACATCGCGAACATCCATTGGATTCCATTTATACAGTTGGTCTCATAAATTTACCGGCATTTATGTTGGGTTTTCCTTTAGAAACAATTGCGGGATTAATTGCCTTTCGTGGAATCTGGGCAATTTATATCCACTCCAACGTGCGATTGCCAATTGGAAAACTGCGTATCCTTATTGGTGCACCTGAATTACATCATTGGCATCACGACCTCGATCGCAAAGCGGGAAATTATGCTAATATTTCCCCTTTAATGGATGTGATTTTCGGAACTTATGTTTGTCCCGATCACGAACCCGAAGCATTTGGAATCAAAGAAGAATTTCCAAACAATTATGTCGGGCAAATTGTTTATCCCTTGCTACCGGAAGTGATCACAAATAAAATTGAAAGTTATTCAAAGCTCCATGAAAATAACATGCATAATGAAAAGAATACTTCCCCTGAAATAAATTAATCCTTGGTCAGCTAGGTTTGAAATTTATTTATCTTCAAATTTCATCCGGGTTTTAATATAATTGTTCTTAAAAATATCATAGTGTATTTTTTACACTAATATTGATTTTTACACATAACAAATGAGTAATGCGCTTACTCCGTTTATCATTCGAAATAAAATTCTCCAATAGAATTTCGATTAAAAACTTAATTGATATTAGGGAGAAAAGACACAGTAATCTAAAACCTCAATTTTCATGTTAAACCAGCTGTTCTTTTTTTATCCCCTTAAATCCGCACAATCCGCGTCATCAACGCCTGCTGGCCGCGTCAGGCAGGTTCCCCCTTTTTTCCATTCCTTCATTTTATCATTTTCTTCCCCCTCCCCCTAGACCTGCACAGGTTTTCGAAACCTGTGAGGTCTTCGGGCTTCATTCCTTAATTCTTTCATTCTTAATTCTCATTTTTCTCCCCCTTCCTTCAGACCTCACAGGTTAAAAAAAACCTGGTGGGTCGAAGGCTCAATTCTCAATTGCTAATTTCTAAAAATTACATAAAACAAAATCAAAAACTCAATTTTTCAAGTTAACACGGCTGTTAGTTGTCAATTATCAATTGTCAATTATCAATTAACTTTGCCTCATGCAATTCTGGCCCTCCGTCTTTACCCTTTTCAAAAAAGACCTTCTTTTCGAAATGCGGCAGAGATATGCGCTCAGCGGTATTTTGCTTTATATGTTTTGTATAGTCTTCATCATTTTTATGACCTTTAATGAAGTTCGTGGACCAGTTTGGGTGGTGCTTTTCTGGATAGTGATTCTTTTTACGGCGGTAAATGCGGTAGCTAAAAGTTTTTTACAGGAAAGTCAGGGACGGCAACTGTATTATTATACCCTTGCAAGTCCCCAGGCAATTATACTGGCCAAAATATTTTACAATATCTGTATCATGTTGTTTTTGTCGGCAATTGCCCTTATTTTTTACAGCATTACCTCCGGATATCCTATCATTGATAACAAATCATTTTTACTGGCACTTGTATTAGGTTCAATTGCACTGGCAACAACCTTTTCCATGATATCTGCAATAGCCTCCAAAGCCTCTAACAGTGGCACTTTGATGGCTATTCTCTCCTTCCCTATTCTCATCCCTATACTGCTAATGCTTATAAGAATATCATTGAATGCTTTGCAGCAAAACGATCTTATGGTAAATGCACAAGACCTTTTATATCTTCTGGGATTAAATGTGCTTATAATTGCTATGGCTCTTATTTTATTTCCTTACCTTTGGCGCGATTAAGAAACGGGTTTTACCTTTTTTAGGAAAAAGTTAATTTTAGAATGCTGAAACAGTTGCATAAAAGGTGGTGGAAGGTGCTTGGAATTATTCTGTTGGCTTACACCTTTATCTTTGGATTATTGATCAAAACTCCTGACGTTCCTCTTTTACATGAAACGATCAGAAATCTCTTCTTCCATGTTCCCTGTTGGTTTGCAATGATCCTTTTAATGCTGGTTTCGCTGGTTTACAGCATCAAATTTTTAAGGACAGGAAAAAAAATATACGATATAGCGGCGGTTAATCTTATTAAACTGGCGCTGGTATTCGGTGTACTCGGTTTTATAACAGGAATGTTGTGGGGGAATTATATTTGGGGCAATCTTATATCATGGATAACCAATGATGTTAAAACACTCGGGGCAGCAATAGGAATACTGATCTATTTCGCCTATTTTGTGCTTAGAGGTTCTATTGAGGATGAGGAAAAAAGCGCAAAGGTTTCGGCTGTCTATAGCATTTTCGCTTTCGTTCTACTAAATGTTGCAATAAATGTAGTTCCTCGTTTAACTGATTCTTTACATCCCGGAAGCGGAGGAAACTCTTCTTTTACAGTTTATGATCTTGATAATAATATGCGACTCGTATTATGGCCTGCTGTTTTAGCATATTTTTTATTGGGCTGCTGGATTGCATCCCTCCTTGTTAGGATCAGCATTTTACATTACAAAAACAATAATATTTTAATCGAATGAAACAGGTATTTAAATTTCTTCCGCATATTTTAACATTTCTTTTTTTGATTTCAAAGGTTACCTTTGCGCACACTCAAAATGAGTCATCAACTGATTCGGGCACTACAATCGATAATGTATTGAGAAGTAATGGGATGATCTACGTTGTAGTGGGTGTAATAGTCATTATTTTAGTTGGTTTGATATTATATCTTACCTCCATTGATAAAAAGGTAACCAAACTTGAAAAAGAAATGCACGAAAATAAATAAACAACTCCCTGTTGTTTTTTAAATTTAATTAATCATTCATTTTAATATCAAATTCACAAATCAATAAACCAAATATCAATTTATGTCAAATACAAGTTTCTTTCAAAGCGTTGAAAAAAATTTCGAAAAGGCAGCAAATATTACCGGCCATCCTCGTGGCCTGCTGGACCAGATCAGAGAATGTAATTCTATTTATCACATGAAATTTCCCGTAAAAGTAAAAGGCGAGTTTCAGGTAATTGAAGCATGGCGCGTTCAACATTCTCAGCACCGCACTCCTACTAAAGGAGGTATTCGTTATGATTCAATGGTTAATGAGGATGAAGTTATGGCACTAGCAAGTTTAATGACCTACAAATGTGCAATTGTTGATGTTCCTTTTGGAGGTGCCAAAGGTGGAATTAAAATAAATCCAAAAGAATTTTCTTCTGAAGAATTGGAAAGAATAACAAGACGTTATGCTGCAGAATTATGCAAGCGTCAGATGTTAGGCCCCGGTCTTGATGTACCTGCTCCGGATTACGGAACAGGAGAAAAAGAAATGAGTTGGATCATGGATACTTATATGGCTTTAAATCCTGGCAGCGTGGATGGATATGGTTGTGTTACAGGAAAACCGGTTTCGCAACACGGAATTAACGGAAGAAGAGAAGCAACGGGTTTAGGTGTATTTTATGGTGTTAGAGAAGCCTGCAGTTTTGCTGATGATATGGCTGCAATTGGTTTGAATGCCGGCATAGCAGGAAAAACAGTTGTAATTCAAGGACTTGGAAATGTTGGATATTATTCTGCAAAATTCTTTCAGGACGGAGGCGCAATAATTGTTGGAATTGGCGAATATGAAGGAGCTATTTATAATCCAAATGGTTTGGATGTGGATGAAGTATTTAATCACAGAAAATCAACCGGATCCATTTTAAATTTTCCGGGTGCAAACAATCTCAATGAAACTACAGAGATCTTAGAACAAGTTTGTGATATATTAATTCCTGCTGCATTGGAAAATGTGATACATGAAGGCAATGCTTCAAGAGTTAGGGCAAAAATAATTGGCGAAGCTGCAAATGGTCCTGTTACCGCTGAAGCAGATGAAATATTAAATCAAATGGGAGTTATGATAATCCCCGATATGTATTTAAATGCCGGTGGAGTTACTGTTAGTTATTTTGAGTGGTTAAAGAATTTATCGCACGTGCGTTTTGGTCGTTTACAAAAACGTTTTGAACAAGGCAGCAATATGCGTATAGTAGATACAATTGAAGAACTTACAGGTAAAAAATTATCTGACCTGGAAGTTGATAGAATTATTAAAGGACCGGATGAAATTGATCTTGTTCGAAGCGGATTGGAAGAAACTATGATCAATTCTTATCATTCCATTCGAAATGAATGGAAAGCAAATACAAAATGCGCTAATTTGCGTATGGCCGCATTTGTGGTTGCAATTAATAAAATAGCAGGCGATTATTTGGCTATGGGTATTTTCCCTTGATCAATGATCTCAAATATAGTAAAGGATCCTTT
>JAYSYX010000326.1:0-8216 GCA_043727235.1 Bacteroidota bacterium | reverse complement strand
AGTTTTTATTCGCCGATTCGCGACAGGGCTATTTCTTTAAATTGTTTGTTGGAAACAGATCCCGAAAATCAACAGATAGGTGTACTTGCACAACAATTATCGGAGATGATGAAAATGAGACCTTATCTCAATACGCAGGAACGTTCATTTGCTTTCCTGGCATTTGGAAAACTCGCACGCAAAACAAAGGATGCAACTGTTACTGCAACTATTAAAGCAAATGGAAGCGATATTGGAAAATTCACCGGAAAAGATCTTGTTATTGAAGATAAATCCATGATCAATAAAAAAATAACCATTGAAACTTCAGGCAAAGGACAATTATTCTATTTCTGGATGACAAGTGGAGTTAGCTCTGATGGTTCCTATAAACAGGAGGATAGTCATTTAAAGGTGAGAAAAACTTTTTACGACAGATGGGGGCAACAAATTGATCTTAAAAAAATTAAACAGAATGATTTGATCATTGTAAAAATAAGTTTACAGGCTGCCACTGGATCTTATGTGGAAAATGTTGTAATGACGGATATACTACCCGCCGGTTTTGAAATTGAGAATGACCGTTTACGCGCCACTGCAAGTCTAACCTGGATTAAGGATCAGGCAAAAGCACAACACGAAGATATTCGCGATGACAGGATAAACTTATATGTAACAGCCAGTTCCACAATTCAAAATTATTATTACACCGTTCGTGCTGTTTCCCCGGGAACTTATAAAATGGGACCTGTAATGGCTGATGCGATGTATAATGAAGAATACCACAGTTACAATGGGTCAGGAATTGTGAGAATATCAAAATAAGCTTTGTAATTTGGCAGCGATGAAAAACTTTTCATTTCTTGCTCTTTTTGTAAGTTATATTTTAATACTTTGTTTTGTTTTTTATTACCCAAAGTTTAACAAACAAGGTACAGAGGCAACTATTTCTTATGATGTAGCCGGCTATTATTTTTATTTGCCTGCTATTTTCATTTATCAGGATATACATCATCTGAAATTTCAGGAAGAATTAAACAAAAAATATAGATTCGCACCTACAGAATACCAAGGTGTTCTTCTGCCTGATAGCACCTTTACAATGAAATATCCGATTGGTGCTTCTGTTTTTTATAGCCCGTTCTTTTTTATTGCACATGGATATGCCTCACTTACGGGTACCAATGCTGATGGATTTTCTTACCCCTACCAGGTAATGCTAAGTTTGGGATGTTTATTTTATGCATTTCTAGGACTTTGGTTTTTGAGAAAAATATTATTGTTTTATTTCTCAGAAACTGCAACAGGAATAACCCTTTTGTTATTGGTTGCTGCCACTAATTATTTAAACTACAGCGCTATTGATAATGCAATGACGCATAATCTGTTATTCACTCTCTACGTTTTCATTATTTGGTTCAGCATTAAATTTCATAAAAATCCTTCCTTTAAAATTGCGCTGTTATTAGGAATATTTTGTGGACTTGCAACAATTACAAGACCAACTGAGATCATTTGTGTGTTCATTCCTTTATTATGGAATGTTACTGGTTATACTGGTTTTGTTTTTCGTTTAAAATTTTTTCTTAATCAATACAAAAGGTCACTGGCATTTATTTTCGGAGCCATTTTAGTTGGAAGCTTGCAGATGATCTATTGGAAAATAACTACCGGCAAATTTCTTTTTTATAGTTATGAAGAACAATCATTCAGTTGGCTAAATCCGCATTTGGAAGACGGATTATTTTCTTATAAAAAAGGATGGTTCGTTTATACACCATTCTTATTATTAATTATTCCCGGGTTTATTTATTTATATAAAAAACAAAGATCGATTTATCTTCCGCTTTTTTTATTTACAATTGTCAATATATATATCGTTTTTAGCTGGGATATTTGGTGGTATGGCGGAAGCTTAGGGCAAAGAAGTATGGTGCAGTCGTATGTTTTATTGAGTTTCCCAATAGCTGCTCTTATTCATCAAATTTTAGAAAGTAAAAAGGTTTTCAAACTCGTTTTTATTTTATTTTCAGCATTCTGCATTTGGTATAACATTACCCTTACGTTTCAGGCACATAATAAATATGGAGTTTTACACAGTGAATCTATGAACAGAACCTATTTCTGGACCGTTTTTGGAAAACTAAAAATAGAATTGGATGATAAAAAATATATTGATACAAATGAAAAATATAGAGGAAGTAAAACAAATGTTCAGGAGATCTATTTTAATGATATAGAATTCGACCTTACGGATATCGATACAAACAGAGTTATATCCGGCAAGAAATGCCTTTTTGTTTCGGCAGAAAAACAATTTACGCAACCATACACTATCCCAATTCCATCAGATAATGCCAAATGGTTAAATATTTCTGCAAATTTTTATTTTCCTCAAAAACAATGGGATGTTTGGAAGATGCCTCAATTTGTAGTTCAATTTAAAAATAAAAATGAGCCCATCAAAACCAAATTTATCAGAATACACAGAATAATGAACTCAGGAGAAAAAAGGAATCTCAATTTTGATATCGAATTACCAAAAAAAGAATACAACAGCATCGAATTTTATTTATGGAATGCTGATGGAACCACTACTACTTACATGGATAATGTTAGGGTGATGTCCTTCCAGTGAGGCTTTCGCTTCTCAGCGAAGGTCTCACTAGCGGCAAAAGTCAATCATTAGTAAGGGTCACACTTTTGGACTTGGACTTTATTGAGACCTTCTTTCCCTGGGCTTTATTTTAGACCTTCTTTACCCTGGTCTTTATTATGACCTTCTTTCCCTGGGCTTTATTTTAGACCATCTTTCCACTGGGCTTTATTGAGACCTTCTTTCCCCTGGGCTTTATTGAGACCTTCGAGAGCGAAAGCCTCAATTTCTTCGGAGGGGAACCTCAAGTGAAGCTCTCACTATCGGAGGAAAAAACTTTTAATACTTAATCCTCACCATGCTTCTAAATTCTTCTGGCAACAAAATTTCAGTGCCATCATTATCATAAAATTTTAAGGCATATTCACCGCGCTCCAGAAGTTCGTTTAGGTCGGTATGTTTATTTAGAACATCTTCAATTTCAGAAACTGTTTTGCCGGCAGAATTAATTACAACTACTTTCACAAAAGGATGGCCACCTAACACTCTCTTTAGTTTCGGTAATTTATTTGCGCCATTCACGATCCAGGCAGGGGCATTTGGGTCAATATAATTTGCTGATAAACTGTCGTTTACTTCCTTTGAAGGTTTTGAATTATCAACTGATACCTTAAGTGCCTCATCCACAATAAATTTACCAGCAAATGCCTTTTCATTTTCATCGGTGATCAGAAATTTATAATTTCCTTTTTCATTAATCTGAATTTCCAATTGCTCTTTTTTCGTTTCTTTTTCATGACGAAAAACAACAGTGGAATCCTTAAGAATAACAATTCTGAAATTATCGCTGATATCGCTGAATAATATATCTTCCACAACAGTTTTATTGATGGAAATATGCATATAATTTAAATCAGTGATCAACACAGCTTCACCCGGATTCTCGAGGAACCATATCTTGGAAACGGGATCAGTTTGCCAAAAATCGACAAGGTCTTTAGAAACTTTTTCTACTCCGGCGTCTGTTGGATGTACACCATCAGGTGTAACATGCGAAGGAGTCCAGGTATACCCGTCACTTCGTGGTTTATCACCTTGAGTCCAAAAGTAAGGTCCCCATAAAATTAACGGAGCTACAGCATTCTCACCTTTGTAATTGAGTTCCTTATCTCCATTGATCTGTTTTTCGATCAACCATTTACACGCCCATCCGTTTATATATGCTCGGGGCTCCCGATGTTTATCTTTAGCATCAGAGGGCATAAAATCGGTTGTATGCCTTCCACTTACATAAAATAATTTTAGGTTTGGATAATGTTTTTTACAAAACTGAACCATGTAAGTAAAATCATTTAGCAATGATTTACCCCTCGCATCAAGATCTGTTTCCCTTGTCCTTAAATTATCCTCCTGAAACCAGATAACCTGCACCTGATCGAGTGTCATACCTGCAGCCTTTACCCGTGCATCAATCGCCGACCAAAAATTTGCCTCCGGATTCATAATATCACTCATGTCCTGTCCACCTATTCCGCAGTTTACAAAATTCAGTTCGTTATTTATTTCATTGTTTTTAGATAACATTTTCTCTAATCCTTTGCTGAACATGGCCACGGTGGATGCCCCTAAAGCCACCAAACCTATCTCGCCATTGGCATCTGCATTGCCGTTTTTATCAAGTGGCCGGATAGAAGATGCAACCTCGACTGCATCGTTATAAAATTCCGGCGGCATGGCATTACTACCATTTGGATAGAGCCCACCCTGATGACCTTTAAAGGTTCCGGTTCCCAATTCTGTGAGTGGAGGAAGCTGACTAACATCATCACTTTGTGCTTTTGCAAACAAGGTGAAAAAGGCGCTGAAGATGGAGAGCATAATGATTCGTGTCATAATTTGGGTAGTATTTATTGATAATTTTACAAATATCATACCTTTAAACTAAATATTATCGTTTCATCGTAATTCTTAATCTATGAATAAATTTGCCCTAACAGGTATCTGCTTTTTTTTAATCTACTTTTTTATTATGCATACATCCCTTCAGGCACAACATATGCTTGGATATTCTGATCCACAGGGTAATTTTTATGTGAACGACGGTGGCAAGATCGTGCATCTGGAACATCAACAGGTAAGTTCAGTTCAATTTTCAGCGAACAGTATAGTATACGTTACTAACACAGGTAATTTAATTTATTACAGCGATCATGAAATTAAAAAATTAGATATTTCCAACCCGGTTTTTTATAGAAATACTGACCATTATTTGTATTACAGCATTGGTGGCAGCTTTTCAGTTTTTAATGGTAAGGAAAGAAAGTTTCTCGGATATATTCAACAAAGTCCTTTTGCTTTCGGCGATAGTATAGCTGCATTTCATGATTATTCTGATTACTTCTATTCTTACATGGATGATCGTTTTATTGAATTGGAAAAAAATCCCGCACAAAAAGTAATCGCCGGTAAAAATGTGATCGCATACGTAAATCATCTGGGACAATTTAAAATATTTTATCAGAATGAAAAAATTGATATTGACGATTATATACCTGTAAAAGTGAAAACCGGGGCAAATACTGTTGCCTTCATCGACAGTTATCAATACTTTAAAATATTTCATAAGGGTGCAATTTTCGAAATGTTTAATTTACCGGAGATCATTTGTTTTGAAATTCCCGGTGGAGTAAATGATGATGGTGTAATGGAATATTGTAACGGTGAGATCGCAACAGATGTAGAAAGTGGACTTCCTGTATTTTTAGCAGGTGACGACATAGTTGCATTTATTGATGACACGGAAACCTTTCAGGTTTTTTATGATGGGAAAACAGTGGTGTTGGAAAATCAGGCTCCCATTCATTACGAAGTGATTGATAATATTTTATGGTATATCGACAATAATAATTATTTTAAAGTTTTCAGTAATGGTGAATTATCAATAGTGGAAACCTTCTATCCTGAAAAAATAAAAGCGGATAAAGATATAATTGCATACACCGATCTTGACAAACGACTTAAAGTATTTTATAAGGGAGAAATCATTTCTGTATCAAACAATATTGTTTTAAGTTTTGAATTAAATAATACTTTGGTTATGTATAACGATATTCCGAATAAATATAAATTCTTTTCCCCGGAAAAACAATGAGTTTTAATTCAAAGATTCACAGATTCATTTTATATGTGCATGCTGCTTTTAAAAAATTCAGATTCCTTAATATATTAAAAAAGGCCTTGTCGGGATTTTTGTATTTCCTTTTAATATATTTCACGTTCAACATTATTTTTCCATTGCGTGTGGAAATTGAATACTCGCAGATCGTTACAGCCAACGATGGCAGCGTATTACATGCCTTTCTTACTTCCGATGATAAATGGCGTATGCTTACCGAATTGGAAGAAATTACACCCGATATGCAACGTGCAATTGTTTTTAAGGAGGATAAATATTTTTATCAGCACCCGGGTGTTAATCCTGCCTCGGTGATAAGAGCATTTTATAATAATATTACATCCGGCAATAGAACATCCGGTGCCTCTACCATTTCTATGCAGGTAGCGCGCTTACTGGATCCAAAACAAAGAACATACGGAAATAAATTAATTGAAATGTTTCGTGCATTACAATTGGATATGCTGTATTCCAAACAGGAAATATTACAAATGTATCTCAATCTTGTACCATATGGTGGAAATATTGAAGGTGTAAAGGCCGCATCTGTACTTTATCTTGAAAAAACACCTTCTGTATTAAGTCTTTCGGAATTAACAGCCCTATCCATCATACCCAACAGACCAACATCCCTTCGCCCGGGTGTAAATAATGATGTAATAATAAAAGAAAGAAATAAATGGCTCGAGAGATTCAGAAATGCAAAGTTATTCCCGGAAGAAATTATTGATGATGCCATAGAGGAACCCTTTACAGCTTTCAGAACACAAGGACCGGAAGTAGCGCGGCATTTTTGTACTAGAATGAAATTTCAATATCCGGGTGATGCTATAGTGAAAACAACATTAAATACGGAGATCCAATTAAAATCAGAAAAAATTTTATCGGATTATATAAAACAATTGTGGGGATTTGATATTCAAAACGGTGCTGCAATCATTATTGATAACAGAACACTTCAGATAACGGCTTATGTTGGTTCCGCCGATTTTTTTAATACCGCTGATGGCGGTCAGGTAGATGGGGTGCAGGCAGTGCGTTCTCCGGGAAGCACATTAAAACCTTTGGTATATGCAATGGCTTTTGATGCGGGAATTACTACTCCACATTCTATTATTGCAGATGTACCGGTAAATTATAGTGGATACAGTCCTGAAAATTATGATGAGGATTATCATGGAAATGTAAATGTGGAATTTGCTTTGTCGCATTCGCTAAATATTCCTGCGGTAAAAACTTTAAATCAGGTAGGATTGGACAAATTTATCAATATACTAATTGAAGGAAATTTTAAATCCATTGAAAAAAAACGAAATGATCTTGGTTTATCTGTTGCATTGGGGGGATGTGGTGTAACGTTGGAACAACTTACACGTTTATATGCAAGTTTTGCAAATGAAGGTAAATATCAGTCTATCAAGTGGTTGCAAAACGATATGGATACTTCATCGGTCCGATTAATTTCACCTGAATCTGCATTTATAACTACTGAGGTGCTTACTCAATTAACAAGGCCTGACCTCCCGAATTATTATCAAAATGCAAAAAATGTTCCTCTCATTGCCTGGAAAACCGGAACATCATATGGTAGAAAAGATGCATGGAGTATTGGTTATAACAATAATTATACAATAGGTGTTTGGGTTGGGAATTTTTCGGGGAAGGGAGTACCTGAATTAACTGGTGCTAATATCGCCACTCCACTCCTATTTAATTTATTTAATGCGATTGAAAGCGATAATAATAAAGATTGGAATAAAATGCCTGAGCATGTTGACTTCAGATATGTTTGTTCGGAGACCGGAAAAAATCCAAACGATTTTTGTGCCAATGTAGTTTTGGATTATTTTATTCCCGGTGTTTCAAAAAATGAAATGTGCGATCATTTGTTAAGAGTTAAAGTTGCCGAAGATGAATCCTTTAGTTATTGTACCAGTTGTTTACCTGAAAGTGGTTATATGGAAAAGTATTATCAGCACCTCTCTCCTGAAATAATTACATGGATGCAATCAAAAAATATTCCTGTAGATCTTATTCCTCTCCATAATCCTGATTGTGAACGAATATTTGCCGAGGGAGCACCAACCATTAATTCACCGGTCAATAATCTGGAATATTATATTGATAAAACAGACAAACAAAAAATAATGCTCTCTGCAAATGTAGCCTCTGATGTTAAAATGGTTTTCTGGTATGTAAATGATAAATTATTAACGCAGGCTGATTCCAAATCTCCCGTTTTTTATGAACCGGAAGAAGGAAAGATCAAGATAAGTTGCAGCGATGATAAGGGAAGAAATACCAATATTGAGATCGATGTGATTTTTTTCTGACCAATTATTATTTTTAAAATAAAAGGGACAGTGTTAAAATTTGGGGAGTTGATATTTTCATTTGAGAAGTCCGCATAGTATTAACTTGGTTTTTTAATACAGTTTCTTATAGTTTTATAATTTACATTTTAAA
>JAYSYX010000325.1:0-3195 GCA_043727235.1 Bacteroidota bacterium | reverse complement strand
TCTTCAACGATCTTAAAAACAAGGACAGCACTAATCAAGAGCAACTTAAGAGAATCAGACCAGATGCCGACTTAGCTCATAATGATGGATTTTACATTTTTAACATATATGTTCATAGAGTTTTGGTTTTGATTGAATTTGAGGATGACGGCGAGGCTACGGTGATATGGTGCGGAAGTCATGATGAGTATGAAACGACTTTTAAAAACAACAAGAGCACAATAAAGAAATGGCTAAACAACCATGGTTTAATCAGCTAAAAGAAGTATAAATGAAAGAGCAGGTAGATTTGAAACGTATTTTGAAAGCGGGAAAGCTAACTAATGAATTAGATCTCGAAAGAGCTTTAATTCTTGATGGGAAATTGCGTCTACTGGTAAAGCAGGATCCGGAATTATTGGAACCTCGCAAAAGGCTTAGATCAATTATAAAGGAATACGAAAAAACTAATTGGTCCAAAGAATCTGAAATTGATGAGTTGAAGATCAAAGAAAGCGAAATTGCTGAGTTTATCGCAGAGCAAGAAAGAATTTTCCTGGAAAAGAGGAAGCGTATCATCAAAGAGAAATTGGATAAATTGAAAATTACACAACAAGAGTTAGGAAAAATTTTGGATCATGGCAAGACGTATATGTCTGAATTAATGAATGGGGTAAGTCCGTTTAGCATGCGTGATTTGATTATATTGCACAGATTATTTGGGATAAAATTAGAGATTTTAATTCCAACAGTTATATCTGAAAAAGATAGAGTTAGAATTGAAACTTCATTGGCTGAATTAAATAAACCGGAACTGAAACTTGAGAAAGAAGATTTAGCATTTGCTTAATATGCATCAACATATGACAACGAAAAATCGTAATTTAAGCAATAACATGAGCACAAGAAGTTGGAAAGAAATCAAAGATGAAGTATACGGTAAAAAAGGTACTTCTCGTCGTGATGAACTTGAACGTGAATTCGAGCCGTTTAAAATTGGATTGCTACTAAAAAAAGCACGTGAGGAAAAACACCTGACACAAGAGCAACTCGCGTATTTGGTGGATAAGAAAAGAACCTATATTTCCAGAGTAGAAAATGATGGAAGTAATATGACGCTAAAAACATTATTTGATATCGTCGAAAAAGGATTGGGTGGTAAAGTAAAAATCTCCATCCAAATTTAATTAGGACGTGATTTTAGCACGCAGATCATGCTGAATTTATAACAGAGCCATGATCTTACTATAAACTTAATCTGCGTTACAAAAATACATTGTTCCATAATACCAACAATTTGAAGGAAATATGTTTATTTTTGTTGTATATACAATTAAGTTATAGGAAATAAAATTTAACCATATGAAAAATAAGCGTTTCTCCTCGTGGCGTTCCTTTTCTATGAATTTTAATTCCGCCCCTTTTGTATTACAGTCCTTTTTCGTTTTTTGTGCTTTGGTAACGGTTTTTGGCTATCTCATTCAACCACTTTTATTTGATGAATTCAAAGAGAGCATTATACCAATCACAGGTTGGAATATAGCAATACCTTATAGCTTTAACTTAATCATAATGGGGATTTTCCTTTTTAATCCAAAAAACACAAATAGGAAACTAATAATTCAGTACGGCAATATTCTGATGTTGGGTATTGCTATAGTCTTTGGTTTGCTTGATATGGTAACCTGGCAAGGTGGTTATGAAGAAAATCCATATCTATTCAGAAGTCCATTGCGGCCCCTCTGGACAATAGCAATTCCTATAATATGGATAGCTGTTTTATTTTCCCCGGCAATTAAGAAATACCTTAAACCCGGACAAAGCGGGAAGCCTGAAATAAGGACAGCCCATTAAGTACAATGATGAATTATTCAACTTTAATTAACTGAATTAACATCAATTCAACTTTCTGAACGAAGGGGATATTTACAATGCAGGTATTTGAATGACCGCGTTGAAATCAGTGGTCATGGAAAACTATATTTAATCGGTGAAATATATATTGAATAGGACATCATCAGATAAAGTCAACTGACCTGGTTGAATCTTTTTAGTAAGATGGAACTTCAAACACATTGTAAACATTGAAAGACTAATAAGTTACAACTCTATCAACATCATATACAATACTCAAACATTATAAATGTATGCCTGTAAAAGAATACCCATTTTATCTTAAGTCAACAGTAATTCTTTTCGGTATAGTTTTGCTGACTTATGTATTGTTCAATTTGGAAAACGTCCTGGTTCCGCTTGCGTTTGCCATGATTTTTGCTATTTTGTTAAATCCTTTGTATAACTGGTTACAAAAACATAAAGTCCCAAAAATCCTGTCAATCATTATTACACTTTTGGTGGCGATTATTGTATTTGGTGGCATTCTGTATTTTCTTTCTGCACAAATCGCAAAATTTACCGATACACTGCCTTTATTAAAACAAAAATTTACTACACTTTCTACCGAGTTTGTGAAATGGGTGCAGATGAATTTAGGCATGACGATTCAAAAACCGGTTACTCTTATAAATGAAGCTTTAAAAAACAGCGAGGATTTAGTAGGCACAACGGTAAGCACAGTCTTTGGCACCTTAGGCTTTCTTCTCTTACTTCCTGTTTACATTTTTCTTTTTATGTTTTATAAAACACTCATCCTCAATTTTCTGTTTGAAGTATTTGCTGAAGAGAATTCCAAAAAAGTAAGCGATATATTGGACGAGACAAAATCAGCAGTTCAAAGTTATATGGTAGGTCTGCTGCTTGAGGCTTTGATAGTTGCCATATTGAATTCCACGGCATTATTAATATTGGGTGTAAGATATGCTATTTTACTTGGTGTTATTGGAGCGTTGTTGAATATGATACCATACATCGGTGGCGCTATTGCCATAGCATTGACTGTGGTGATAGCTACTATTACACAAGATGGTTACCAAACACAGTTGGGAATTATAGTTGCTTACATTATTATACAGTTTGTTGATAATAATATTCTCGTTCCGAGAATTGTTTCTTCCAAAGTGCAAATTAATGCGCTTATCTCCATTATAACGGTATTACTTGGCGCAGCACTGTGGGGTGTGGCAGGTATGTTTCTTTCCATTCCCTTTGTTGCCATTTTAAAAATTGTATTCGATAGAATTCCTGACATGAAACCCTGGGGAAAACTGTTAGGTGATACTGTACCTACACGCCATAAGGGTGAAATCTGGAATATAA
>JAYSYX010000324.1:0-8265 GCA_043727235.1 Bacteroidota bacterium | reverse complement strand
AATTAGCAAATGGGCGATCTCGACCTACCAGGTTTTTTTTTATCTGTGAGGTCTTTTTCGGGATGATGAAGTCCGTTGTGCATGAGAGTTACATGATTAGCAAATTAGCCAATTAGCAAATGGGCGATCTCGACCTAACAGGTTTTTTTTTAACCTGTTAGGTCTTTTTCGGGATGAGAAAATGTACCAATGAAACGATGTACCAATAATACAATGTACCAATTGGCGATTTCGATAAATTAAAGTTTTTTTACGCATAATAGTCATTTCATAGTGTTATCGGATAACTAACAAATTATTAAATGAATAAATACACCAAAAACTTATAAAACACAAACGGCCACCATCTTAAATTAGCAGATGTGGTAATTAGCCAATTAGCAAATTGGGAATTTTCTTTGGTGTGTATATTAATTTCATCCATATATTTTCTCATAACTTTAAATTTTTCGAAACTTTCATTCGGAACCTCAATCATCCTCCTACGTTGGGTTCCAATTGCTAATTTGCTAATCCCGCCCGGATGCGCAGCAGACGAGGCTAATTTGCTAATTGGTTCGGAACCCCAATCATCCTCCTACGTTGGGTTCCATTTGCTAATTTGCTAATCCCGCCCGGATGCGCAGCAGACGGGGCTAATTTGCTAATTAGTTTTCTTCCCATTAAACGGATTAAACTGCTTAAACTCATACCCCATTGCCGAAACGCGTTGCACTGCTTTATCGCCGTATCTTTTACGCACGAAATCCATTTCCTGATAGAGTTGGATGATGCTTTCCGAATCTTCCAATAAATTGATCTGATATCCACCGCTCACCAATCCCGAAAAACGCACACCAACTAATCTGATCAACACCCTGCGCTCAAATAATTTGTCGAATAATTCTTTTACCACTTTCATTAAAGTATGATCGGTGGAAGTGTAGGGGATACGCATTTGTTTGGTATGTGTATCAAAATCGGAATAACGGATCTTTACAGATACATTGGATGTTAATTTATTTTCCTTGCGTAATTGAAATGCCAGTTTTTCCGTCATTGCCATCAGAATTGTTTTTATTTTTTTAATATCAATGGTATCCGTTGAAAATGTTTCTTCACTGGAAATAGATTTTCTTTCCGTATAAGGTTCCACCGGAGAAGTGTCAATTCCGTTTGCTTTGCGCCATATGGTTTTGCCATTTTCACCGAGAATATTATCCATTACCTGCAAGGGCATCTCCTGCACGGTCTTAATTTTTACGATGCCCATTTTCCGCAATAACTGTGAAGTAACTTCTCCCACCATCGGAATTTTTCTCACAGGCAATGGCGCTAAAAATTGTTTCTCAATACCGAGATCTATTTTTAAATGATTATTTGGTTTTGCTTCGCCCGTTGCAACTTTCGAGACCGTTTTATTTTCTGATAATCCGAAAGAAATTGGCAAGCCGGTTTCTTTAATGATCTTGTTGCGAACATCCTTCATATAATTATAGGTGCCGAAAAATTTATCCATGCCACTCATATCAATATAAAATTCATCTATCGACGATTTTTCATATAAAGGCACTTTTTCTTCGACAATTTCCGTCACCATATTGGAGTAATAGGAGTAATGCTCATAATCGCCACGCACCACTATTACCTCCGGGCACAACATCCTGGCCTGACGCATCGGCATGGCCGAATGCACCCCAAATGCTCTCGCTTCATAGCTACAACTCGCCACTACCCCTCTGTCGCCGGTTCCGCCCACCACAACAGGTTTATTTATCAGGCGGGCATCTTTAAGCCTCTCCACCGAAACAAAAAATGTATCCAGATCCATGTGCACTATCAATCGCTCCCTTTCCATTTGCTGACAATTTTTTCTAAAAGTCAAATATACTGACTATTTGTTGACAATTCAAGGAATTTTGACAAATGTTGACATTTTAATTGACATTTGGTGAGTGATGAGTGGGGAGTGGTGAGTCCTCCTAAGCTAAAGCTACGGAGGACAAGTGAGTGGGTTGGGAAGGGGGTGGATGGGTGAAGGGGGAAATGGGTGGCTGGGTGGGTTGGGAGGAAAGTGAGGCTCCCACTTTTTTTGTGGGGGTCTCACGGAGCGGAGTGACGATTCACGAAAATGAGTAATGAGTGATGAGTTTGACTGCCGGCAAGAAGCGCTTCGAATTGAAGGAAATATACCGGATTAAGAATTCACGAATCACGAAAATGATTATCCTTAGCCCTCCGGTGGTTGGTTAAAAACACACAACCACGGCACACATAACTACGGCACACATAACCATGGTGTACAAACATCCATTTTCTTTAAGGTCGCATTTTGCGACCTTAAAGGTTGGGGCGCATTCTAAATAATTAGCATTGTAGCTATAAATATATTTTATTTATTTTTACCTACATGTTTAAACCCTTAAATTATTATGCAAAAGAAACTACAGAAAATCCCCGTTCCGGATGAAATCCTCGTGAATAAAATATATCATGTAAGAGGACAAAAAGTTATGCTTGACCGCGATTTGGCTGAATTGTATGGTGTAAAAACCATACGATTACGGGAACAAATAAAACGCAACAGTGATCGATTCCCAAAAAATTTCATGTTTCAATTGACTGAAACTGAAGTTGAATTCATGGTATCGCAATTTGCGATACCATCCAAACAGGCACTGGGTGGGCATTTGCCTTATGTATTTACCGAGCATGGTGTATTAATGCTAGCCAATGTTCTTAAAAGCGACCAGGCAATCCGAATGAGTATTCGTATAATAGAAATATTTGTAAAACTGCGAGAAACGCTACTCACTCACAAAGACATCTTATTACAACTCGAAAAATTAGAAAAACAAACTACAATCAACAGCACCGATATCACCATGATATTTAAAGTGCTAAAACAATTAATTGCGCCAACAAAAAAGAAAAGAGAATTAATAGGATTTAAAACATCTTCCACAAGAAAAAAAACGACACGAACCTAATTTCCTTCGGTAGTTAGTGAAAGTTTAAATATCACTTTCTATCTCAAAATTTTGATTAAATTCAATGTAGAAAAACAAACTTTCACTTTACTAAAATTTCTTCGTGCCCCTTCGCGAACTTCGCGTCTCGTGGCATTTTTTTTACACCTTGTAGACTTTTTAATTTTAATAACGATTCACGAAATTGTTGTTCTTCGCCCTCCATTGGTTGGTGAAAATCACACAACCACGGCGTACTTAACCATAGAATAGACGACGGATTCACGATTCAATCACGATTCACGAAAATGAGTAATGAGTTATGAGTAATGAGATTGTCGCCCGGCAAGAAGTGCTCCGAATTAAACAATATACCGGATTCACGATTCGCACCTATATAAACTCGACATCCATTCCCATCTTATACCGCATTAAATATTCCACTCCCGCATTCACGTTTAAATTTTCAAAAATACCGGAGGCGAGGGTTTTGATTATGGGGCAATTTACGTTGTAATAATTTGCGAGACCATTTGCAATTCGTATCGTGTTAATACCTTCTGCAACTTCTTCCATTGATTGAATAATATCATTTATTTTTTCTCCCTTCGCCAAACGAAATCCAACGGTGTAATTTCTACTGCTGGGGGAGGAGCATGTTGCAATTATATCACCTATACCAGCTAATCCTAAAAATGATTTAACATCTGCCCCCAATGCCTCACTTAATTTAATGATCTCTGCCCATCCTTTCGTAATTAATAAGGCACGCGCATTTTCGCCCATATTTAATCCGGTAATTATTCCGCTGCCGATCGCGAGAATATTTTTTAATACACCCGCCAATTCCACACCAACAATATCATAACTTCCATACACCTGAAACCGCGGACCTTTCAACGCATTTTGCCCTTCATGTATCACTTCATCAAAACGACTTGCAATAACGGTTGCTGCAGGAAGACCTTGTGCAATTTCTTTCGCAAGATTTGGTCCCGCCATACAGCCTACGCGCACAACCACCGATTCACTGCGAATTAATTCGCTCATGGTCAAAACATTTTTTCCGGCAATGCGCGATTTCTCCTTTAATTTTTCTAATCCTTTTTTCTTTACTGCCAAACCTTTTGTTCCGTGAATTAAAATATGATCGGGTCGTAAAAACGGCGACATGGTGCGAATCATATCCTTAAATCCATCACTGGAAACAATGGGGAAAATTAAATAACATTCTTTTGCTACAAGCGCAATATCATTTGTTACGGTAATATTTTTATGTAAAATTTGATTTGAAGATCTATTATTGGAAATTATTTCCGCAACATTTTCAGGTCGCCGGGAATACAAATACACATGATTATTTTCTGCCAACAAATTAGCAACTGCGGTTCCGAAACTCCCCGCACCAACTACACCAACAGATTCTTTTTTAGACATGGTCTTCTAATCCGTAACCTTCCAGTCGGTTATGATAAAATAATAATAATTTCATATCCTGACATTTAATTGTTCCGGATTTAGTAATTAATAAAGGACGTTTATTGTGATATACTCCAAGTTTTTTAGAGGCATATTTTATCATTTCATTTACATCTTCGGCAAGTACAATTGGATCTAATCTTATTTCTCCCTTATGCTCCATTTTGGAAAGTTCTTTCACTAATTTCTTTACAGCAGTTGTTAATTCCTCCATCGTTAACTCGCGAAACTCTTCTGCCATCCGCAAAACAGAATAAAGATCACTGTTGTGATGTTTTTTCTGAAAGGTTTTAAACGCTGCAAAAGCTATAACATTTTCAGGAAGTGCAACATTGTTCTTTCTAAATGCTTTGAGTATTCCCTCACTCAACATTTTGGTATACACTGCATCGCGTTGTGTATCGTATTTTAAAACCCCCTTCGATTTAAAATAATCGCGGATGTCAATTTCGTTTCCATTATTATCCAGACTTTTTCCGCCATCATCCACAGGGTTTCCGAAAATATCCATACATCTTCCAAATGAAATAGTAAAATCAGCATCGGCACTAAAAAAACGATACATGAATTTTATGATCTTATAGGAGGAAGATGATTTATCACTCGGAACAAAATATCTTTCCTTGCCAACATTTTTTAAATAATCATCAATTAATTCCGGTGCTTCCAAAACGAATCCATAATTCAAATTAACTGGCACAACATATATCTTTTTATAATTCTCACCGTTAGAATCAATAATTAATCTGCGTTGCGCCTCCAGCGCAGTGCCGAGTAAACCTAATTTTAATTGCGATTCTATCATATTGCTGCGCGATCGCGTTCCTCCAGGAAAAAATAAACTATGTCCGCCCCGCATTATCACTTCTGTAGAATATACTTTTAACGCTTCGAGATAAATTGCATTTTTCTTCCTTCTGTCTACACGATAAGCACCCAATCTATTCATAAAAAATGCAAGAAAACGCACCGAAAATAAATTCATTCCCGCACCGTAAAAAAATGCAGGTAAGCCGATTGCTGAAATTCCCCAACCCACTGTAATGGAATCAATATTACTTGTATGTGTCGGAACCATTACAATAATTCCATCCTTTGCTAAACTTCGTAATTGTTCAATTTCACCAACGAGATGAATACTGTTTAGCAGATCTTTTTTATTATTAAATAATCTTCTGAATGCTCTGCTATGCGAAGCATTTAATAAACGGTTAAAAGCAAAAGGAACAAATCGCTCCGAAAAATTATAAGTGCGTTTACTGAAATTCCCGACAATTTCCGAAACATATCTTTTTAAAATACTTTTCAGTATTGTTTTTTCTTCTTCAATTTTATTATCGGGATGGCTTTCAAGTTTTATCAATTTATTCTTCACCGATGACCAAAATTCCTTATCATCGGAAGGGTCGGTTTTCCAGGGTCTTTCAACACGAATCTTTTCCAGATAAACTGCTTTGGCAAGTTCGTTTTGCAATGCTTTTTCGGAGGGATCTTTTTTGAGAATTTCCTGCAGAGTTTCCTCCACCACATGATCGATGAGCCAGACACGATCGTTGCTCAATTTCGCGATTGGCCAATCGTCAATATTCGGTAGTATCCTTTTATAAGGGTGCGTTGCCCGTTTATGTTTTCCGTTTTCTTCAGCCATGCGATGCAAATATAAAGGGTTTGCCTTGTTTTAAAGGATTGGATCCTGTATTTGAACGTTTAGGCGTATTTTTGCATTATTATTGGTCTTAAGCACACTTTTTGCTTAGGTAATAAAAACCTGGGGTTGACAGGAATTGACAGCATTGTTCATTGACAAGTAAGCATGCAGAGCATTGTAAATTGGCTCTTTAATCTCAAGTTACGAAACAATTTTACACGGCGAGTCTAACTACGCCATGGCAGCTTAATTCCAAGAATTAAGTAGCCTTCGTTCTCAGAACCGATTGTCTGATACGGTTTTGAAGGACGTCACAACATCAGAATAGGGATGTAATTTTCCGCTGCACCCCGAGATAAAGGAAATAAGGATATTCTCAGGTCCGACCGTTCACCCTGAATATCCCGAAAACCAAGAATGGCCTAAGCATGTAGAAAGCTTGTAAATGCTTTGGCTGGACGAGGGTTCAACTCCCTCCAACTCCACTAAAAAATACAAAGCCATTCCACGAAGTGGAATAAATTTTAAAGCCGATTTTTTTCATCTGCATGTCTCATGCAAGTGAAAAAAATCGGCTTTAAAATTTCGAGCGCAGCGAGGGCTTTGGATTTTTTTGTAAGGTCCTCCATCTTGGGACTCAACGAAGTTAACTCCCTCCAACTCCACCCTAAAGTAGAAAAACCAGCCATGAAGTGAACTTTGTTCTACTTCAAGACTGGTTTTTCACTTTAGGGCGGGCCTAAAACGAACGACCGCAGGAAGTTCTGGTTCAGGACTGAACGTAAATTTCAAATCAGGGTTAATATCTTTGTTTCCTATTGAAAAGGCCTATCTTTACAAACGAATGAGGTTATTATCAAAATTCTTTCTTTTTAGTGCGGCAATACTTATTGTTGGTCACAATCTTGTTCCGCATCATCATGAATTTGAAGTTGAGGCAATTGAACACCATCATCATGATCATTCTCACGGTGATGAAGCAATGGATCTAAATGATATTTTTGCCCATTTTATCCATGGAAATATCGGTTATGTAACTCTTGCAAAATCTCAGATCGATTCCAAATCTTTCCATCAATTTTTTGCAGTTATTCCTGAAAATATTTATTTAAGTGAAATATTGATACCGCCTCAAGAATATATTTCGCCGCATGATCTTTTATTATCAGATTTTCTCTATTTACTACCTTCCGGATTAAGGGGTCCACCCCTTTGTTAATATTTATGCATTGATCTCAGCATAAATTTATTGAATGATTCATCATTCAAATCTAATTTATTAACTATTCAACTTTTACAAATGAAAAATTATATGATAGCGCTTGCTGTTTTAGCATTTATGCTGACTGCATGCAAAACTAAGAATAATGATGATCATGGACATGACCATGATGACAATATCCACCAACATGAGGACGGGGCAGTTCACGAACATGAAAACGAAATTCCAGCCGGACAGGAGGAATTTAACGTTGATACTCTGAAGCAAAATATAGAAGAGCAAATACAAGATCAACATGAGCATGACAATGGTGAAAAGCACTCACATAATTAAAAAGGGAATTTATGAAAAAAATTATTATTTATTGTTTTCTGTTTTCAATTATAGCATGCTCAAAGCAAGTAGAACAGCATGAAGAGGAGAGTAGATTGGAAGCACTTGCATATACTTTGTATACTGAAAAAACAGAAATTTTTGTAGAGTTTAAACCTTTAATTGTCGGACAAACCTGCAAATTTGCTGCGCATTTTACCATACTTGGTGAAACATTTACGGCTTTGTCGGAAGGTGGGGTTACTGTCAGTTTAATAGTTGACGGGAAAGGGATTAAACAAACTGCAACAGAGCCTGCCGTTCCCGGAATTTATCGACTTGCTTTGCAACCTTTAATGGCAGGAAAGGGAGACCTGATATTTGATATAGTAACTAATGATTTTACTGACAGACATGTAATAAAGAATGTAATAATTTATCCTGATGAAAAAACTGCTCTTGAAAATCAAATTGAGGATGGCGGAGGCAGCGGTGACATTACTTACTTTAAAGAACAGGCTTGGAAAGTTGAATTTGCAAACATGCCGGTTAAGAAGCAACCATTTGCAGAAATAATTAAAGCAAGTGGTCAAATTCTTTCTGCACCTGGAGATGAAATGATTGTTACAGCAAGTGCAGACGGTATTGTTTTGTTT
>JAYSYX010000323.1:0-23620 GCA_043727235.1 Bacteroidota bacterium | reverse complement strand
CGAATGGTGATGAAGTTGGACAAAGTTTGGTGATTCAAGATGATGGATATATTTTGGTTGGTGGTGGCTGGGGGTTTGAGATCGGAGATTACTTCGATCAAAAAATTAAGTATGCCAAAATTAATATTTATGGAGAAACTATTTGGAAACAAGTGTTAGGTGATTCAGGCATTAATATGTTTTGCACAGCTAGATCTGCTATTAAAACTATAGACGGTAATATTGTATTTACAGGTTCAAGACAAGCAATTTCCCTTTCCTATTCGCAAATGCATTTATTAAAATTTGATCCTGTTAGTGGAGATACCATTTATTACAAAGTTATTGAATTTGATGATCATCAGTATGGAGAACAAGTTCGGGAGTTTAGTAATGGAGATTTGTTGTTGTTGGGAGAGGATTCAAATGATGCATTCGGACCTATTTTACAAAGGGTGGAATCTGACGGTGAATTTATTTGGGAAGAACGATTTGGATCAATTATAGAAGATGCTCCGAGTGACTTTGAAATATATAATGATGATACAATTTATCTTGTTAATTCAACAAAAACCGGAATCCCGGTTGGATATCATTTTCGAACAATTGATTCTTCAGGCACCGTGATTTCAGAAACACAAAGTAATTTATATTCCTTGTCTTATGGAAAAAAATCAACTCAGAATGGATTCTATGGTGCTGGCGGATATTATCCAATGCCTCCTTATTTTACATATGTTTATAGAATGGATAGTAATGGTGAACTAACATGGCAATATAATTCCACTTATGATTTAGATACAATTGAATATGGCCAATTTTCTCTAGGACCTATTAAAGAATTACCAAATGGCGATATGATCGTTGCAGGATACTTTACTTCCAACGAGGCTGGCAGTTATGTTGGTTATGTTAGTAAAATTGATTTTAATGGAATTTCTTATTGGGAACGAACCTATACAGCCAATGAAGATATTTATGACGATAACAGTATTCTTGATGTTGCAGTAGCCAATGATGGCGGAATTATTTTATTAGGTGCAGCATATGGTGAAAACGATATAGAAGACCAAAATTTCTGGGTATTAAAACTCGACAGTATGGGTTGTTTAATTCCGGGTTGTGATACTATTGGTGATGCAATAATGGAATTACCTTATGATAAGGCAGGTATTTTAGTATATCCAAACCCGATAAAGGAGGAAGCTATTGTTCAGGTTACTTTACAGAATATCATGTTATTAGATAATTTAACATTACAAGTCGTCGATATTACGGGAAAGCTTATTAGTAATTACTCAATAGAAAACAATAATTGGACAGCTAATGGAAATAAAATTCGATTTTCATTTCAGAGGAATAACATACAACAAGGTATTTATTTATTGAGTATTTATTCGGATGGAGTATTATTGGGAAGTGAGAAGATAAGTTTACAGTAAGTAAGCCTTCGATTTAATTTATTCCAACATTAAAGTTAATGCTCCGAAATCCACAGAGTTCCTTCGGTAACTCTGTGGCGAAAACTTACCATTGAAATGTTACGAGGTATTAATTTAGTGTTATTGGAGAAATGAAAATTTCAATCCAACAATTAAGTAAACTCACCACTCACTATTCAATCGTTCTCCCACCCGCCGTTTTACTTTCCACCGAAGTATTATCTATTTTTTTCATATTTACGCTTAGGTATGCATAAATACTTTCTGAGGTAGATTTATATTCTTTCCCTGCGTATTCAATAATTCCGTTTCTGCCTTCCCAACTTTTTGCCATCATGGTATAACGTCCTGCGTAATCACTGTTGGCACCAAAACGCAAATAACTTCCGTCGGTATCGAAACTGATGAGAAAAACATCTTTGCTTTCTGCTTTAACAACAATACCAGGAGTTCCCGTTGCAATTACGATCTGCTCTACTTTTTTTCCATTCACTATTTGAATTTCTCCGGAGGTGATTTCTGTTTCAGAGGTTCCCAACTCTCTATAAAGTGTAATTGTTCCTTCCAAATAGAACTGCACCTTTTTTAATTGATCTTCATTGAAATTCGTTTTTGTTTGCGTTGAAGAGGTATAAGGGCTCAGATTTATCGTACAAGAAGTCAGAAAAAGGGACAAAAGGATAGAAAAAGTAGTAACGGCTTTCATAAATATATTTTTTGGCTCAAAAACAAGAATAATGCCACGGGTGGGTGGGGGATTATTTTGTGGAGGTAAAATTACGATAGTAAGTGCAGTAATTAGCGGAAGTGGAAGTGGTAATCCCAGTCAACAGTGGGCAGTTGGCAGTTTGTAACATTGGGGCGTATTCCTTTGAATTGAAAATCTAATTTAAAATCGAACGAAATCGTTAGCTCCCCTATGGGGTTGGGGGCCCGTGGGCAGTATGTTACATTGGTGATTATTGCTTCGAAATGAAAATCTAATTTATAATCGAACGAAATCGTTAGCTCCCCTATGGGGTTGGGGGCCCTTCACAGTCACAGTCGCAGTTAGTATTATTGGTGGACTTTGCTTCGAGTTGTTCTTTCAATTAAAACAAATGAGTAATGAGTTATGAGTAATGAGTAGGATCTCCAGAGTCGAATGTTTATGTACCTGACTACTGGCAATTTGGAGATTGGTGAGTGGTCAGTGGTGAGTAACCCAGAACTCAGAACCCAGAACTGAAACATGTAGTGATCGACGAAGGAGATCTACTACATGTCAGAACCCAGAACCCGGAACTACGATAACTTTTTCAAAATCTCTTCCGCCGCTATCCTACCTGTCATTGCAGCGCCGTTCATAAATCCCTGAAAATCGAAGCTGCAGTGTTCGCCGGCAAAATAAATATTGCCATTGGGTTCCGATTGTGCACCTTCTATGGTGGTGTATTGGCCGGGTTTGAAGCAGGTGTAACTCGCTTTGGAATAATTGTAGGTGGGCCAGTGAAATTTTGCGGTGGTATTGTTAAAAAGTGTTTTGGAACCGGGGAAAAATTGATTTATTCCTTTTAAAAAACGATCGGCGTGCTCTTTATCAGTTCCGGTTAACAGAATATCACTTTCTTTTCCACCGGTAAAAATTGTGTATCCTGCTCTTTCCGATTTTTGTAGCTGACTATTATCCCAGCCACATTGAATAGCTTCATCACCAAATGAAAAACCAGTAAAACCTTGTTCGCGCCAAATTCTTTTTTCAAATCCTAAAAAGAATTTTGCATTTTTTCCGTAACCCATTTCATTAATGGCCTTTATTTTTTGGGGAGATAAGGGATAATTTATTTTGATGTTTTTTAGTATTGTAAATGGCACTGTTATTACTACAAAATCTGCAGAAATACTTTCAGTAGCTCCACTGGCTTTAATAAAATCCAACACAATTTTATCTCCTTCATTTTTAGCATGAATTGCTTCCAAAGTATAACCCATATTTAATTGATCTTGCAATGTCCGCGTTAAATTATCGGTAATTAATTGATTGCCTCCGGAAATTTTATATCGTTCATCGCTATATCCCGAATAATAAAATTCATCCTTCATTCCCGGGTCCATCAATAATAAAAAGTTGATCGCTGATTGTTCGGCAATGTCTAAACCATATTCTGTGGTATATGCAACATCCAATAATTTATATAATAATCCGGAAATGCCGATTCCTGCTAAGTAATCAGCGATGGAAAGTTGATCTAACCGAAGGTCGTTTTCATTATATGCTTTATAGGAAATAACATCACTCAGTGAATCAATATCCTTTTGGATCTGATCGGTAAAAGGAAAAAATAATTTAAGGATATCTTCATCTTTAATTATTTGTCCGTCGAAATAGTAACAGGCATGCGTCAAATTTTTTTCTGATTCCAAGAAGGTATCAATTAGAGGAAGGTCAAATTGTTTAATTAAAGCGAAAATATCATCATGGGTGGAATCGATGAACTCTCCTCCTAATTCAGTGGTCAATCCCGGAGCCAGCATATTAGTTGCTGTATATATTCTTCCTCCGGTTCTTAGAGATGCTTCATAAATTTTGGGGAGGTATCCTGCTTTTTTTAAGGTATGTGCTGCATTTAATCCGGCAATTCCTGCACCTACAATTACTATTTCGGGTTTGTTTTTTGATGTACATGCTTGCAAAAATGTAGAAGCTCCGATTGTTGTAAATAAGGCAGCTTTTCCGGTTGTTTCAATAAATTTCCTTCGCGATATATTTTGTTTTTCCCTGATCTCCGCAGCAGGAATATTTTGCCTTGCACTTTGTGAGCTAAGATGAAAGGCTTTTTGTAAAGTATTTAATAAATTCGTTTTCGCAGTTCTGCGTTTTTTGGAATGCATACAATTATTTTAAAATAAAAAGCAGTAATTAATATATCACCAACTGCTGCCACCACCTCCGCCTCCGGAACTTCCGCCTCCAAAACTTCCACCTCCGCCACCCCCGCCTGAACTACCACTTCCGGAGGAGCTTGAGCGTGTGCGTTTTGCAATGGTGTAAGTGCTTTGAGCATTATAATTACAGGAAGAACAAACATAAGTTTTCATACCTGTTCCGGTTGAATCATAAGTTGGTGAAACCAGTGTTTCATTTTTTGTCATGAGATATGCCTTTGCCGTACATTTCGGACAAGGAATGTATTTACTTCGATAATTCTCGAAACGGAATATTTTAATTTCATTGGTGACTGGATGTTTCCAAACATCATAATCGACTGACCTTAAATTTTCTTCCGTTAACTGAAAAGCCTTTAAAAAACTATCATCCGCAATTTCATTTAATTTATTAAGATTAGCCGAACCATCCGCACTTAATGGAGGAGTATCGCGAAGCTCTTTCATTCTTTTTCTGTTGAACAGACCATAAAAAATAAATGGTAAAGGAAAAAAGATCGTACTCGCCAACCAACCCTTACTATGCGATTTGGATAATAAATTATAGGTCTCCTGTGGTAATTTGGTCGCCGTTTCTTTAAAAATATATTTATTGACACGAAATCTTTTTTCTATTAATAACACCATTATAAATCCATATATAAATAATGCTGCTTCAAATATCCGCACCGATCCTGCAATTTCCTGCCAGGCTAAAAAAGCCCCCGGGACACCTATATTTAAAGCTAAAAATTTCGTTTTAAGATAATTTTCGTTGCTATTGTTTTTAACATAGGAAGGAGCGGATTTTAATTGATGTTTTCTACCTGCAAATCCACCTATTGCACCAAGTAAATACATTGCACCGAATATAAATAAGCCTTGCAAACTTGCATTTTCGCGCCACCAGGGTTTATATCCGTATTCATTTAAACTTTCCGCTAAAACATCTTCGCGATAAATAGGGTCGGATATTATTTTAATTACCTCATTTACACCGGCAAGCACACAATCGTCATAACGCCCTTCTTTTGCAAGCGGTACCATATATTCTTCCTGAATGCGTTTGCAAACAGCATCTGTAAGAATTCCTTCCAACCCATAACCTACTTCAAATTCCATTCTCCGCTGATCCATAACTAATAATATCAGCAAACCATTATTGTTTTCCTGTTGCCCTATTCCCCAATATCTGAATAATTGAGTTCTGAAATCACCGGGCACCGCATCACCGATTGAATTTACAACCGCAACCGCAACTTGTGCAGTAGTAGAATCTTCCAAAGTGAGTAGTAATTGATTTATAGAAGACGCCGCAGATTCACTTAAAACGTTATCAGGATTACTTACAAGCCCTCCATAGGAAGTTTTAGGATTGGGAATGGATTCAACAGTATAAACTGTTTGGGCAATTAAAGAAAACGTAAAGAATATCAGAAACAGAGATATAGCACTCCTTATCATTGTGTTGATTTAAGGGCTTTAAAATACGATTTTTTTTATTCCTGTACTACATCCACTTTAATTCTCGCATCCTGATTAGCCAATAACCACAAAGTGTAAAATACCAATTTTGTCCGTTCTGTTAAAAGGTCGAAATTGATCTTTTCAATGTCGTCGGTAGGTTTGTGGTAGTCGTCATGAGTTCCATTAAAATAAAATATTACCGGAACATTATTTTTTGCAAAATTGTAATGGTCGCTTCTGTAATAAAAACGATTTGGATCGGTTGTGGTATTGTAAGTGTAATCCAAGGTGAGATTAGTGTACGTTTTTGCCGCAGCCTCATTGATGCTGTGTAGTGCAGTACTTAAAAAATCCGAACCTATGATGTATACATAATTGGAATCATTTTTATGTTTTTCATCCACGCGACCTATCATATCAATATTGAGATTGGCAACAGTATTTTCCATTGGAAAAACCGGATTTTCCGCATAGGCCTTGGAGCCTAATAATCCCTTTTCTTCTCCGGAAAATGCAATAAATAAAATGCTTCTGCGCGGACCTTCGTCATTTATTTTTGCACTCATCATTGCTTCAGCAATTTCCATAATTCCAACTGTTCCTGAGCCATCATCATCGGCTCCATTGTAAATAATATCTCCTTGTTTTCCTAAATGATCGTAATGCGCAGAAATAACTAATACCTCTTCTTTAAGATCGGTTCCCTCAATATATCCAATTACATTGTCGGCAAATACTACACGTTCTCCTTTTACCAAATTGAAAACAAGTGTTGTATTATAACTAAACCGAACAGGTTGACCACTTGCATTTATTTTATCAATAGATTTTTGTAATGATTTTTTTTTCTTTCCCAATAACTTTTCCGCCATTGTTTGTGAAATAAAAAGATTATTTACATAATCGGCCTGTTTGTATTCCGATTTCAATTTTAATAAACTCCCTTCTAAAAAATTGCGCCATTGAGGATCGGAAACAATTTCGGCAAAATTCGGGTCAATCATTAAAATACATTTTGCCCCGTGTTTTGTGGCTGCATTCACTTTTTTTCTCCAGTCCGTTGTCCAGGCAGAAAGTGTATCATCTCCTGTGATCAGTGATTTCCCATTTTTTACAGGCTCACCATTGGCCACTATAATTATTTTCCCTTTTGCATTAAAATCTTTATAATCGCTGTAAAGTGAGTCGTCAATTCCAAAACCTAAAAAAACGATCTCATCAGCAGTAAAGGATAATGAATTATTAGATGTAACATAACCATAAAAATCATTCATTAAACCGAATAAATTATTTTTATCGGTGATAGTGGATGTTTCCCAGCCATATTCCATTAATGGGTAATCCTGATAATATCCTCCAATTTTTTTGAGAGGAGGTATACCTGATTTTTGTAATTGACCTGAAATATATTCGGCAGCCATCACCAATCCTTTTGTTCCGGTTTCTCTTCCCTCAAAATAATCACCTGATAAAACCGTAAGATGTTCTTTTAATTCAGAAGCAGTAATTGTGTTGGCATATTTAATACCGAGGTCTTCCGTTTGTGCAGAAAGATTTACTCTACAGAAAATGCTGATCAGCAGTAAAAAAAATATACGCATTATAAAATGAGATTTCACAGATCAGAAATTTTGTCCACTCTTTTTTGATGTCTGCCACCTTCAAATTCGGTGGTAAGAAAAACACCAATAAATTGAATTGCTTCCTCCAGAGAAATAAATCTGGCAGGAATACAAATTACATTTGCATTGTTGTGTTGTCTTGCAAGTGAAGAAACATCTGCCCTCCAAACCATGGCTGCTCTTATTTTTGCGTGTTTATTTGCCGTTATACAAACGCCATTTCCACTTCCGCAAATAAGAATTCCCATATCAGATTCTCCCGCTTCAATACTTTTTGCAAGAGGATGAACAAAATCAGGATAATCAACAGAGTCGAGCGAATGCGTTCCGAAATCGACAACGCGATATCCCTGCGCATTTAAAAAATTGATCACAGCTTCCTTATAAGGAAAACCTGCATGGTCGCAGCCAATTGCGATGATGTTGGGTTGCATGCTACAAAGTTAACAGAAGTATCGAAAAGAAAGTATAAACCCTTTACACATTAACAAATTTCTAAGAAAGGCTTTTTTAATTATTTATTATGCATTATCCAACGATTTTTTTCTTTTCCGCTCTACTACCATAACAACAATTATACTCACTTCGTATAATACCCACAAAGGAGTAGCAACTAAAAATAAACTGAAAGCATCACCTGATGGCGTAATAATTGCGGCTAATACAAGAGAAATAATGAATGCATATTTTCGGTTATTTGCCAAAAATTGTCTTCCGAGTAGCCCCAGTTTAGCTAGAAAATAAGCAATCATCGGAATTTCAAAAATTAGTCCGGTCCATAAAATCATTCCGGTTAAAATTCCGAGATAGGAATCAAAGGTAAATTGATTTTCGATTTGATCACTCAGTGTAAATGTTGCGAGAAAATTGATGGAAAAAGGAGCCAATAAAAAATATCCGAAAAATGCACCGATATAAAATAACAATGTTGCAATAAATACCGCTCCTCCTAAATTCATTTTTTCATGACTTAAAAGTGCAGGTTTCACAAATCGCCATATCTCCCATAAAATATAGGGAAATGCGAATATCACACCACCCATAAAGGCAATCTTAATATATAAAAAGAATGGGGATGATAAATTCAGGTAAAACAATTTGTAATCGAGCGTAGAATAACATAATCCATCTATATTAAAACGATCCCCGAGATTACAGAATATCCTGTAAGTGATGAAATTCGGATCTTTCGGAGCCAGAATAATTTTATCAAAAATAAATTCGGGATAAATTAAAAAGCCTATAGAAAACAAAATAATGACGATAACTATACGCACTATATGCCACCGGAGATCCTCCAGGTGTTCCAAAAACGACATCTCGTCTTTCTTAACTTTAATAGCGGCCATTCAAATATCGGAGATGAGCGTTAAATTATATTTTAATAAATTATTTACTGTTGATCAGATCATATAAAGCATCCAGATTCGGACTCAGAATAATTTCTGTTCTGCGATTTTTTGCTTTTCCTTCAGTGGTTCCATTGTCGGCAACCGGAAAAAATTCTCCGCGTCCTTCGGCAATTACCCTTTTTGCATCCAACCCATTTTCTGTAGTTAAAATTTTAACAATGCTGGTTGCCCGTAAAACACTAAGATCCCAATTGTCTTTGGGAAAATTTGCACTTTTCATCGGAACATTATCGGTATGTCCTTCTATTTCGATGGAAATATCGCCATTTGATTTCAGCACATCTGCCAATTTTTTTAAGGCATCTTTTCCTTTCGGGTCAACCACAGTACTTCCCGATGCAAATAATAATTTTTCGCTGAGTGAAACATATACTTTTCCGTTTTTGCGTTCCACGGTGAGGTCGCTGGAACTAAATCCTGCCAATGCTTTATCAATAGTATTTTTAAGATCAATAACAGTTTGTTCTTGTTTATTTAGAATATCTTCCAACTCCTTCACTCTTTTAGAACGAGCATCAAGATCGGCAGTGAGTTGTTCTATACTTTTTTGTTGGTCGGATAAAGTTTTTTCTTTATTGTTCAATTCTTTTTCTTTCGCAATAAGTTCATCACTTTTTAGTTGCAGGTCTTCGCGCAACTCCTGGTTTTCAGAGGATGATAGTGCCAATAACTGGTTGATACGGTTATTCAATTGATCCTCGATCTGGCGCAATTGTTCATTTGCTTTTACCATATTGTCGTATCGTGTATGAACATCTATGGAATCTTTTTGCATGAATTTGATCTGCGCCTCGTAGTTCTTTACCATTTTGGTAAGTTCATCAACTTCGGTAGATTTTGCACGCAACTGACTATGTAACACTGCCGTATCCTGATAACATTTATCGCGGGCAGCAACAGCATCCTGAAATTTTATGGCCGGAACACAAGAGGAAAGATAAAATGCAGCGGCAATGAGTATGATCGAAAGTTGTTTCATAGTTTATATTTTTTGTTTTGCAAAATAATTAGATTTTATTGAATATTTTAAACCTTGTTATTAACGTCTCTTTAATAAACCGAGTATTCCACGCTCCAATACGTTTATCACGGATCTGGTGATCTGATGTTGGGTTGTTTTATCTATGAGCGGTGGTTGTTTTTTCTCCTCTTCCTTCAATTGTTTTTCTTTTTCAGCCAGTTTTTCACTTTCCTCTAATTTTTTGCTTAAAATTTCATGGGCACTCTCACGATCTATGGCTTCGTTATATTTTTTTACCAAACTTGAATTACTAATTACCGATTGCATTTCCTGCGGAGAAAGAATATCCATGCGCGATTGTGGTGCAACTAATAATGTATGTGCCAACGGAGCAGGAGAACCTTTTTCATTTAGGGCTGTAATTAATGCCTCTCCAATTCCGAGGTTAGTTAATAATTCTTCCGTTTTATAAAAATCAGTGAGTGGATAGTTTTCCGAGGTCAGTTTTATTGCTTTCCTGTCGTTTGCAGTAAATGCCCGCAATGCATGCTGAATTTTTAATCCCAATTGCGATAAAACTTCTGCAGGAATATCAGTTGGCAATTGTGTACAGAAAAATATTCCCACTCCTTTAGAGCGAATGAGTTTTATAATAGTTTGAATTTGCTCCAATAAACTTTTACTCGCCTCATTAAATATCAAATGTGCCTCATCAATAATAATTACAAGTTTAGGATCTTCCTTATCGCCAATTTCGGGAAAAGAATTATAAACTTCCGCCAGCAAACACAACATGAAAGTGGAAAATAATTTCGGTTTGCTTTGAATATCTGTTAAACGCAAAATATTAATATATGCCTGACCACGATCATTAATTCTGCAAAGATCTTCCACCTCAAAACTTTTTTCCCCGAAAAAGAGGTCTGCCCCCTGTTCTTCAATTTCGATCACCTTGCGTAAAATAGTGCCCGCACTTGATGTACTTATGGCTCCATATTCCGACTCGATTTCTTTTTTGCCTTCGTTGGTAAGATAATTTAAAGTTTTTCTAAAATCTTTCAGGTCTAACAGAGGTAATTTTTTATCATCACAATATTTGAATACAAGAGAAACAACTCCTTCCTGAATATCATTTAATTCGAGAATCTTAGAAAACAACACAGGACCAAATTCTGAAATTGTTGCGCGTAAACGAACTCCCGTTTCATTGCTTATGCTCATAAGTTCCACCGGATATCCCTTCGCTTTCCAAGCCTTGCCGATCTTCTGCATGCGCTCGTCAATTTTTGGGTTTGCTGTCCCTTCCATTGCTATTCCGCTCACATCGCCCTTTATGTCCATTATGAGAACAGCAATTCCATTATCACTCAATTGCTCAACAATTCCCTGAAGCGTTTTCGTTTTGCCCGTTCCGGTTGCACCAGTAACAAGACCATGCCTGTTCATCATGCGCAAAGGCACTTTAACCAAGGTTTGTGGCATTGGCTGATGATCATAAATGGCTGTCCCGAGAACTATGGACGTTCCCTGAAAATTATATCCGTTTAGGATGCTTTGTTTAAATTCTTCTGTCCGATCCACGAAAAAAATGATTTAATTTGCCCTGTTCATCACAAGATGGGCAAAGATACACGTTATAATTTGTGCGAAAAGCTCTTAAAAACAATAATTAAAACATGGCAACTAAATCAAAAACAGCCTTTTTTTGTCAGCAATGTGGCTTCGAATCGCCTAAATGGCAAGGGAAATGCCCCAGTTGCAACCAATGGAACACTTTTGTAGAAGAAGTTGTGGAGAGACAAGAACCAAAAGAGATCTGGAAGGAGGAAAAACCCGATAAAAGAGGAAATAAACCCATTTTGCTCGATGAAATTGCAGCGGGAGATGTGCAGAGAATTGTTACCATCGACCTCGAATTGAACAGAACCCTTGGTGGGGGAATAGTGCCCGGAAGTTTGGTTTTAGTTGGCGGTGAACCCGGAATAGGGAAATCAACTTTGTTATTACAACTCGCTCTTGAACTAAGAAAAATAAAAGTTTTATATGTGAGTGGTGAAGAAAGTGAGCAACAAATTAAAATGCGTGCGGAGCGATTAAAAGGAAAAAATCCCGAATTATTTATTTCCACAGAAGTTTCCATCGGAAAATTATTTACGCAAATAAAAAATCTGGAACCGGGATTGGTAATTATAGATTCCATTCAAACATTAATTTCCGATTTTGTAGATGCAACTGCAGGAAGTATTGCACAAATAAAAGAATGTGCAGGACAATTGCAGCGTTATGCAAAAGAAAGTAATGTCCCTGTTTTTATTATAGGACATATTAATAAGGAAGGATATATAGCAGGCCCAAAAATATTGGAGCACATGGTGGATTCTGTTTTGCAATTTGAAGGTGATAGAAATTATACCCACCGGATCTTGCGCACTATTAAAAATCGTTTTGGTTCCACAAGTGAAATTGGTATTTATAAAATGGAAGGTGACGGATTAAAACAAGTAAATAATCCCAGTGAATTATTAATTACCGAAAAAGATGAACCATTAAGTGGAGTAGCTATTGCTGCCACCATGGAAGGTATGCGTCCGATGTTAATCGAGGTGCAAGCATTGGTGAGTCCAGCAGTTTATGGAAATCCACAGCGCACAGCAACAGGTTTTGATCTGCGCAGAATGAGTATGTTGCTAGCAGTTTTAGAAAAACGCGGGGGATTTGCATTCGGAAATAAAGATGTGTTTTTAAATATAGCCGGAGGATTACGAGTGGAAGATCCTGCCATTGATTTGAGTATAGCATGCGCTCTTTTATCTTCTATTGAAGATACATTTATGCCAATGAATATTTGTTTTGCTGCAGAAATTGGATTGAGCGGAGAACTGCGCGGAGTAAGCAGAATAGAACAACGCATAATGGAAGCAGAAAAATTAGGATTCGAAATTATTTACATCTCCAAACACAACATGAAATCGCTGAATATTAAAAAATATAATATTGAGGTGAGGGCTGCGGGGAAGATGGAGGAGGTTTATCAAAGACTTTTTGTTTAGCAGAAAGGTATTAAAAAATTGACAATTGACAATTGACAATTTTTGCATTTTCATCGGATTGGAGTTTTGATTTCAATTTGTAAGTCAGTGCAAATTCTCCACTCTCCATTCTCAATTCAAAAGAAACTTTTAAACTTTATCCTCGTTTCACTGTTTAAAGTTCAATGAATAATTTAAATATGATCAAAATTTTTAAGGTAAGGGTATTAATTATCACCTTATTTTCAATTCTATCATATACAAACATGTCAGCTCAAAAAATGGAAACAGTTCCCTATGTGGATCTCGAAAAATATGCCGGGAAATGGTATGAAATAGCATCTTTTCCCCAGCGATTTCAAAAGGGATGCAATTGTACAACGGCCGAATATACTCCTACCGATAAAGGATATGTTATTGTAGAAAACAGATGTAATAAGGATAGTGTAAGTGGAACACTATCCTATATAAAGGGCAAAGCATTTGTACAAAAAAATTCAGGAAATGCAAAACTGAAGGTGCAATTTTTCTGGCCCTTTAAAGGCAAATATTGGATAATTGATCTGGCAGATGATTATAGTTATGCTGTGGTGAGTCACCCGAATAAAAAATATTTGTGGATATTATCGCGAACACCGGCAATGGAGGAAAAAGTTTACGAGAAAATTATTTCAAACGCTAAGGAAAAAGGACTTGATATTAGTAAATTAATAATTACGAACCAGTGCAATAAATAAAATAAATTAGTTGTTTTCTGAAAACAGAGTTTATTAAATTTGTTTAAAAGCGGTTTAATTCCCAGTCTGATAGGCTCATCTCAAACTTAATCTCCCCCTTTCCATACACCCCAATTTCCTTCCATCCCGCATTTCGATAAAATGTTTCAGCCCTGGTTTTGGGAGAAGTACTGAGCCAAACTGTTTTATTTGTTTGTGAAAAATACCAATTGAGCATTACGTCGTGTAATTGTTTCCCAATTCCCAGTTTTTCAAATTCCGGTAAAATAAATAATGCCCATATATTATTTTCCTGAAGATCTGCAATAGCAAATCCCACCACTAAATTATCCATCTCGCAAACCCAACCTTTGCCTCTGTTAGTTATGTATTCGACACAATCTGCATCAGTAACTAAATTTGGATCCGATAGTATATTTTCTTTTACAGAATGACGGATAATTTGAATCTCTGGAATGTCTTCAATATTAGCCTCTCTTATTTTCATAGTGTGAAGATATAATTCCGAAGTGTAATTTACCATTTTTGTCATTCAGGCATCATAATGGGTCCCCCTTTTCCAAATTTATTATCTTTGAAAAATTTTCATCCATAATGAAGCACCCCAATAACCATTTATCTGCCTTGTGTTTACTTTTATTTTCAGCCGGAATTGTGTTATCGCAAAACACTTCTTTGAAACCAATTTCTGAAGATTTAGCAATTCGTGAAAATATCAATCAGATAAATTCTAAAATTGTTCCTCCAATTAATGACTGGCCTTGCGATGCAACTGTTCTTACAGTAAATGAAACATGTTTGTTTGTGGAAGGTACTAATGTGGAGGCCACAAATTCTGACGAAGAGATTGTTACCTGCGATGGAGATAGTGAAGGAGATGTTTGGTTTCAATTAACTGTTCCTGCCGGAGAATTTGTTATAATCGAAACTGACAATGGACCTACTATAAATGACATGGGTATGCAAATCTATTACGGAACTTGTACTGACCTAAATGACTATCCTTCAGGATGCATTGCAGATGGAAGTTCTTACGCCGATTTAATGCCAGGTTTTACAATAGTACTTGCTCCTGCTGGAACTACAATATTTTTGCGTTTGTGGGAAGTTAATAATGATGCTTTCGGAGATTTTTCCATTTGTGCTTATTCAGAATGTATCGAATCCATTGTGCCGGATGGCATAATAGCCACAGATACAATTTTATGTGATGAAGGTACAGTTACGCTTACTATCGATAATGGATCATTGGGTTCAATGGCAAGTTGGATATGGTATGAAGACGATTGTGAATCAACCTCCATCGGCACAGATGATAATTTAGTTGTTTCACCTGATGTTAGTACAACGTATTACGTTCAGGCCGATGGTGCATGTTTCACAACGTTCTGTGTTCATCTGAGAATCGAAATTTCCTCAGCACCCGAAACTCCGGTCATAATAGTTGACGACTGTCAATTAACTACTTATATATTAAATGATGCAACCTATACGTGGTATCTAAATGGCGAAATCATTTCTGAAGAAACCAGTCATCTGATCAATATTATCGAAAGTGGTAACTACACAGTATTAATTACAAATGAAGACGGTTGTTCAGTTTTATCAGAAGATGTTTTTGTGAATTGTGAACCATTAGGAATTGATAATATTGCAGCTGCAGATATAACGATTTTTCCCAATCCGGCAGTCGGACAATTCAATGTTACAATTACAGGTTACAACGGCGAATTGACACTTCAACTTTATGATATTATTGGCTGTCTTGTTGAAGAAAAAAATGTATTCATATCCACACAAAATAATACTGTGCTTATGCAAGTTGAAATAGCTGCAGCCGGTTTATATTTCCTGCAAATGGGAAATAAAAGTTCCGAAACAACTTCCATAGTAATGTTAGAATAACTTGTTTAGCATTAGGGCTTAAATTATTTAATACTATTTATTATATTGATCGAAGATCTAAAAATATAATATTTATCCTTCGATATTTGAGGTGAATTCATCGTTTTCATGATTTTTTTTTGGTAAATAGAAAAATTGGAATTGGGATATATTAGTTCTCATTTTCAAATCCCTTCATTTTTGAAAACATATCAACTCTTTTATAACGTAATTTTCCTTCCTCATATTTACTCAGCCAACTGTCGTTTGGCCGCAAAAAAAGGCTGCTATCATCAGTTCGATTATTTTCTTTGGCGTTTTTATATACTGATCGAAAATAAAAGTGATTGAATAAACGATTGAACTCTGTAAAATAGATGTCCGCAGTTCTTCGATCCCCTCTTATTATGACCATATTTTCGTCATTGCTATTTGTCGAATCTTCACTGAAGTTTGCTGAACCTGTAATTACAATAGGATCGGAACTCAAAGGGTCAACCAGTAAAAATTTGGAGTGGATATAGGCCACATGTACATTGAGTCCTAAATGTCTTGTTGAAACTTCCCTGGTCCATTGGTAAAGGTCATCTTCAATATATGCGCCCCAGGATTTATATACATTTTGTTTCGCTCCAATATATCTGAATGGAATTTTACTTCTGCTATTTGGTTTATCCTCTTTTTCCAATAATAAAAATGCAATGTGATTTGATGAAGTATTATCCTCCAGGTAATCCTTAAATAATTTATTAATTCCGAATGCAAGAGTTACGCATGCCATACTCTCTGCATTATCGAACATGCCTACGTATGTTTCTAAAATAGAGGTGCCGCTTCTCGGACTAAATATCGGAGTTATTCCCTGCGGGATATCCTCCCAGGATGTAAATTCTATATTGGCCTGAAGTGCTTCAACACTATCCTTTAATTCTTTGTTTTTAATTCTCACTGTTGAGTTGTCGTCATCTTCCTTACCCCCTGGGTCTTTACTTAGAATCTCCCAGTATGCAGCATATTTTTCAGCTACATTATTATTTCTTATCCAATGCCCGACATTGGTCTGACCATGTACACCCCCCATCGAAATATTTGTAGAGCCTGTCCAAACCTCAGTGGCTTTATTTTGTTTGTTTTTATCGATAAAAACAATAAATTTATTGTGTTGTATGGCATTTTTATTTGCTTCGCGTTTATAAATAGTACCCGCTGATTTCGTAGAGGGAATTCCGGCAGCAGATATGCTGTCGAGATTAACTTTTCTAGGAAAACTTTCATGGAATTTTCCTTTGCCATCGGTATGTTCGTTCTCCTTTGCATCTATAATTATTTTAACATTCACACCTTTGTCGATAGCTGACTTAAATGCTTTTACAACCGGTTCATAATGAAATTCATAAAAACATGCCAATAAAGTATCACCACTTTTTGCCTGTCCTATAAATTTTAATATTGCATCATCTAACTGGCGGCTTAACCAGTTTAAGGCAGATCTTTTCATCCAAGGGTCAATGATCTTATCGGGTGCCAGATTAAAAAATTTCCGACGATAAGCCTGACTACTGGCAACGCCCCTGTTAAAAAATATATCGTGCTCATTTTTACTAAAGGTAGCCTCGGTTTTTATTTCAAGAGAAAGTGCCTTTGCTGTTCTGTCCAGGTTTTTTGGAGTTCCTTTAATTGGATAGATCAAATATTCATATTCTGTATTGTCGTAACAGGTAAAATCGTCCCACACAAAACTCTGCACAGGTTGTGTATAGGTGCTTACAACGGTGTTCTGATCAGGATCCGGAAATACTTCTTTAAATACTTTAAACCCATCAGCATACTTTCTGTCCCCACTTTTTTTATCTATACGTTCGATAGCAAATCCAAGCAGTCCTGCGGTATCTGCATCACGGAAATCTATAGCAAATGACACGGTATTTGTACCGGAAACAGCATACACAATGTAGCCATTTGTTTTTTTTGATCTGGAGCGCATGATATTAATATTTTTTAATTGTTAAATTAAAATTTCAATTGATTTAAATTATTATTTGTAATTGTCACTAATATAAAATACAATATTAAGGGAACATTTTGAAAAGTACATTCACTATAAATGATGAATTTGATACGGTCACAAATGAAAAATATTAACCATGAAATGCACGTTGGTAATACTCCAAACCAAACAAAAACCACGCACTGTATGAGTTTATGTCCTTGTCACAATCGCAACACTTTTCTCCAAATTGGATTTGTATTGTCATCCCTTTGTGTTTTTCATTACAATTGACAATTGCAGAATGTTATTGTAAAACCTCAACCACAAAGAATATCGTTGGCCTAATGTTCGGAAAGAAATTTTATTTGACAACCAAAATATCTGATTTTTCTAATTAGCAAATTTCAATAATTGACAAAATAAGGCGAATCATTACCTATTTATAGTGAATTTGCATTAAAATCAAATAATAATTGATTTAAAATTTGGATTTTTAAAAGTTATATTATTATATTTGATTACTAAAGGATAACACGACATATAATTAACCCTTTAATATACTCGCTATGATCAAACGTAAATCAAAAACGCACTTGAACCACACACATTGTTGCGGAATTTACCTTACGCCACTTGGAATATATTTTAAGAGGTCGGGCAATGTTAACACATAATGATTTTTATTTAGGGTTCTGATTAAGGAAATATTATTTAAAGTTTAATTTGAATGTTTATTCATTCAGAATGAAATGATATTGTGCTTTTCAGCCGATTTTACGAATCTCCATTTGGGGTTGGTTCAAATTTGAAGAAACATTTTTTAAAAAGGTTACGCATGAACAATTCGATAAAAAATAATTCCTGGAAATATAAGGAAATAGTAGCAACTCTCGGTGAGGAGAATATCGAAAAAATGTATTGCCTGATTGGCAACGAAAAATTTTCGTTTGCAACACTTCTGCATTTTATCAGAGATGAAAAAATAAACATTGCACTTAAAGAAGGTGTTCATCCAAATAAAATAGCAACAATAACGGGTGTGTCAAAAATGACAGTATATCGTCATTTAAACAATAAATTAAAAAAGTAACAATTTAACCTAAAATGTTACAATTTCATTATTCAATTTGCAAAGTGATAAATCAGTTAAAATAGCTCGCTAAGGAAATTCATTAGTGTTTTAATTTTTATTGATTTGCTGAAGATGTAGGTATAAATAACCCGGAAACACACAATACTGAATTTATTAGATCGATCATGACGAGGATCAGTATTTGCAGTTTGAAAATTACACTCGATCAATACATTTGGTAAAACTCTTTTATTTAAATAACAATATAAATATTTTATCATGAAAGAAACTAAATCAAAAACAGTAACAATCAAAATTCGACAAGAGGACGTTAAAAATGCCGAATCATTAAAAGCGTATTTAGTTAACCAGGAAGGAGAGGTAATTGAGTCTGTGTCACTAAAAGGTGGAAGTATTCAATTAAAATCCAAGGCATCTGAAATACATGGGAAAACTAAATTATACATATCTGCAGAAATACCACCGGAATATGGCCAAAAAGCAGTTACTGAGAAATTTTTGCAAAAAACAAAAGCATGGCAACCTTCATTTCATCTTTCTGATGGTATAATTGAATTGCCCTTTTTACCCCAACTGCCTGTATTGTTGCCTTTTAGAAGGTGTAATATCACAGGTTCCCTTACGAAAACATTTACAATTGATGGGCAAAGCACCGTTCTTCCTGTCTGCAATGCCCGTGTACATATTTGTGAAATTGATAAAATTTTTATCTGGTGGAACCGAATTCCCGATTATATTATTTATGATCTCCGTGACAGATTGATTGAAGTAATTAAAAACCCCATTCCTATTCCTGAACCTGGTCCTATTCCAGTACCTCCTCCAGGACCCTTATTATCCCGTTTTGAAAAAGTAAGTCGTCCTTTAAGCAGTTTAAAACAAAACAATTTACGTTTTAATAAATTGTCGGCTGCACCCACAACCAAATCATTGCCAATAAGTGTAGAAAGTGGTTTACTCTCCACCTCATTGCCTGTAGTAAGAGAAACAATTTTCAATAATTTTTCCTTGTTCCATCCGTGGATTTGTTTGTGGCCATGGTATTGGCCATATTTTTATCACTGCGATGAAATAGCGGTTGTAAATACTGATTGCAATGGTCGTTTTGATCACAATATGATCTATTGGCTCACCGGCGATCATCCGGATATTTATATTTGGGTGGAGGTTTTTGACGGAACAAATTGGATAACAGTTTATCGCCCATATGTAGCTTGTCATACTTATTGGAATTATGCCTGCAATACAGATATTAATATTAGAGTAACAGATCCGAGAGTTAAACCTTGCGTTTGTGATCCTTTGGAAGGACCTATTGTTTGGATGAAAAGAATTAATTCCGGAGCAAGTATTCGCAGAGTGCAACAAAATGAATCAGCAAGTGGACATCTTTCCAATGCTGTTGGTCTCACTTCCTTTGTAACTGGTGATAATGTTAGTCCTTTTGGAGCAGCATTTCCATTTGTTGTACAATTCGGAAGTGGTTTTCCAAATAGCAGTGTTACCCATTACCGATGGAAATATCGAAAATTAAAAGATGCATTTTTGACAAATGTTGTTGATACAGATCATAAACTTGAAGGTGTAATTGATAAATCTTATACCTACGAAGTGTCAACTCCGCAGGGAACAGTTTTCGCTACAGGTTCATTTAATCTCGGGCCGACATATGATTCAGGTATACCAAAATATCGCATACCGCATGTTGAAGCATCCGATGATGTTCCAATTGCAACTGCCGAATGGGATCAGGATACTTCAAGCATTAATATTAATTCAATTGATCTGACAGATGGTTTATATGAGTTTATGTTTGAATTATTGGATGCATCCGGAAATGTTGTGCCAACCGCGGCAAATACATTTGTTGTTGACCGATTAGCTTCTGACCCTTCAGGACCAAGTACAATTGTTGCAGATGGACTCACTGAAAATTATGTCATTAAAAATGGCGGCGGACAAGCAATTGCATTTAAATTTAAAATGAGAATTGATAATCAAATTTGTTATGCTGATGTTTTAGATGCTATAGTTGACGGAAATTCAACTGATACGATATGTGGCGTTGGGCATTATAATAATAAAATGAATGATAAAATGAGTTTGAAATTCCTGGCAGGACATCCGAATAATTTTGCAACCTATATTTTTAAAGTGACAAAAGGAAACAGTAATATTGTGCCCGTTGCAAATTCTTATAGCGGTGCTCCTACTGCAATTTATGTTACTCAGGTTAGCAATGGTTATTCCGTTTCCACAATTTTAGTGAGTGGTGTTCCGAAAGATCAATATGAAAAGGAAATGAATGTTAGTGATATGCTCGGCACTTGCACTATGGCAGCCTTTGCAGAAGTGCTTGATGTATACGCTACGCATACGAATGGAAATGTAAGGCTTTCCGGATTAGATAACGGTGATGTTGCAGCAATTGCAATTGCACATACATGATAATTATTAAAAATAGATCCATTCAACCCGGTGCAACCCTTGTTTAAAAACAAGGGTTGTGACTGGGATTTTATCCGAATTTATTTCATCTCCAATTAATATATTATGCCAAAATGTTTAGAATGGGGCGAAGAACGTCACCAGGAATGCACTGCCACCGAAGATCAGGGTTATAATGAATGTTCCAGAACTGAAGATGAGGGATATCGCGATTGTTGTGATTGGGCACCCTGCTCATGGTTCTGTGATGCATGGGTATGGATTTCAAATATTGTGTGTGTTGCATGGACATGGGTTTCAAATATTGTTTGTGTTGGATGGACATGGATAACTACTGCGATTTGTGTTGTATGGGATGTTGCAACAACAATTATTAATGCAATACTTGTAACCATCGAATCTATTCTCGGTTGGGTTTTATCTGCCATCGGTTTTATTATCGAATTAATTGAAATGATTCCTGTATTGGGAACATTAATACGATGGATCATAAATGGTGTATCCTATTTAATTAATTTGTTTGGATCTCTTATTGATGCTGGATTGGGTGTAATTGGTATTCGTCCTGAAAAAAAAATGCGGTTATGCACTGTAATATTAAAAGATGAAAGAGGTGTTGCGGTTGCATCCATCGACAACGTTATTAATATGTTGCAAACAGCTGTAGAAGTTTATAAAAGAGATGCGAATATCCGGATATTGCCTTCACAACCCTTTAAATATTCTACCGGATTCGGAGATGCTGAAACCGTTGATGCCAGTTGGATAGTTTCTGATGGTTCGAACAGCGACAGTGATCTACTTGATCCTCCTTGTAATGCAGCAGGAGAATGGTTGCTTACAGGGTCAAAATTTCAATTAAAAAGCAGCACTTTATGTTTTTATGGCAGTTGGAGAAGAGTTTTAGGTTACGGTGCGCCAATTACCTGTTTTATTGTTAGATCAATTCCGGGAGCATTTGGATGTTCTTTATTTATTACTGATTATGTTACAACTGTAGGTGGAACTATTGTTCCAAGTGAAAGCCCGCGAACCATTGGCCACGAAGCAGGTCATTCCTCTCAGCTTTGGCATTTATGTGTGGATGATGATATTACAAATATGATGGCTACCGGTGGTCCCTGCGACCCGGAGTCTGCGACACCACCCGACAGAACAAATCCAACTATGCATGATTGGCAGGCAATATTAGTGCGTTCATCAAAACATGCAAGTTATTTTTAATATAGATAAAACGATATCATGAAAAATAGAAATATATTAATTCAACATCCTTCGCAATTAAATGCACTTACGTCATTCCCGTTTTTGAGAACAAGGGGAAGAGGGAAAATTTCATTATCTGAAAGTATTCAACATCCTGATAAAGAAAAATGGGAAAAAGATATCAATAAGAATTATTATGCGTGTGGTTGCGATACGGGGGCAAAAGGATTAATGCTTTTCTTGGTCGCCGGTTTAATATATTCTATTTATGGGAATATAACAAGTGATATTTCTATTATCACATCGGTCCTACAAGTGGTGTTATTTGCAGTTGGAGGTGCCATTGTTGGAAAGATCGTTGGTTTATGGCGTGCAGATAACAGACTTAAAAAAACAGTGCACACAGTACAGGCACACTGGGAAATAAAACTAAAACCAGAAAAACAAATTTATACGTGTGGGTAATATCAATCCAAATGTTCACCGCGTATTATTTTTTGTAAAAATACACGCATTAAAGAAAAATTATCAAACTGCATTTCTCTGAAATAGATCTCCTTGCCTGAACTTGTAGTTAATATTATCTTATCGTTTTCACTTTTTGTAAATATTCTCCTGTCACTCGTTATAGTTTTCGGTACATAATGAAATGTGCTGAGTTCATAATATTGAATAGTGATCTTTTTACGCGTTACAAATTCCGTAATTGTTAAATAACTTTCATAAAATAAAACAATCTTTAGCGATAGAATAACATTTATGGAATAAGTAAGCCACAAACATGCTATACCCACTGCCAAAATATCTGCAAAGGGGTCGTTGCTTCCGATCAATATAGAATATAGTATCCACCCAAAGAAAAAGTATATAAATATGGTGAGCACATATACGATGCTTGTTTGGGAACGGAGGAGGATGGGTTCGGGCATTATGGGAAATGGAATTTAAATTTATAATTAAAATGGCTTTATTAGAGCAATTGACCATGATTTTTTGTAGTTTTTGTTGCAAGGTGAGAGTTAAACATCCCAAATTTGTTACAGATCAGTGGTAAATAAATGTATTTGTTTCAAATTCGAGATAGATCCTCCCGGATATTGCAATGTGCTTTTGTAGAGACCCAATGCATTGCGTCTCTACAAAAGCACATTGCAATATCCATTTCGAGTAGCAAAAATAAAGGTGCTTAAATGTAAATTTGATTAATTCGTTCCCCCAAAAAAATCATCCTCCTTCCAATTTTTTACATTATTTTTAATGTAATTGCTGATATTTATAAATTCATGTTTATTACGAATTATATGATCGTGAAATTTCGCCTGCCATCTAAATTCAATTCCATTTACTCGGGAATATTTTGTTACCGATGATTTGAAACCGCGAATTATGGAACTGATATTTTTTGATTGCGGTCCGAATTTGTTTTTGGTATCCTTAACGTCGACA
>JAYSYX010000322.1:0-8275 GCA_043727235.1 Bacteroidota bacterium | reverse complement strand
CGATAAATAAAGATGTTGGATTTATTCGAAGTTTGCATACCGTGTTGGGTTATGACCAGGCTTTAGCGGAAAATTTCAGATTAAAAGCAGAAGTGTATTATCAGTATTTATTTGATGTGCCGGTAGAAATTAATCCCTCTGCATTTTCCCTTGCGAATGAAGGAAGCGGATTTTCGAGATTTTTCCCTGATTCACTTCAGAATACGGGAACGGGTAAAAATTATGGATTGGAACTGACCTTGGAAAAATTTTACTCCAATAATTTTTTCTTTTTAATAACAGGATCTGTTTATAATTCTCTGTATACTGGAAGTGATGGTGTTGAACGCAAAACAGATTTTAATGGGGGATATGCCGGCAATTTATTGGGAGGATATGAATTCACCATCAACAAAAAAGATGTTCTTACCTCCGGAATTAAATTAACCTATGCCGGGGGAAAACTTACAACTCCGGTAGATGAAGCAGCTACCATTGCTGCAAAAGAATTGATCTTTATTGATTCACTTACGAATACAGTTAAACTCAAAGATTATTTCAGAGTAGATCTTAAACTTGCATACAGATTGAATGGCAAGAAAAACCATATTACGCACGAAATTGCCATCGACCTTGTAAATGTATTTGGGATACAAAATGTTTTGGGTTTAACATATGCCCCAAATCCTGCAGATCCCTCAGCAAGTCCTGTAAAGGAAGAATATCAATTGGGTTTTTTACCTTTGTTTTATTATAAAATTGATTTTTAAATTAATAATACGTATTTAAAAGATAAATAATATTCATGTACGAAACGATATTGTATAATACCGATACAAAAATTTGCTCTATCAGACTAAACCGACCTGATAAACGAAATGCCTTTAACGCACAATTGGTAAACGAATTAAAAGCTGCTATAATTTCAGCAGATAATGACGAAGAAATAAAAATTATTATTCTGAAAGGAGAGGGGGAAGTTTTTAGTGCCGGTGCCGACCTTGCATATTTGCAATCGCTGCAAAATAATACCTATGAAGAGAATTTGGCTGATTCAAAAAATTTAATGGAGTTATATCATTTGATATATACACTTTCAAAACCGGTAATAGCCCAGGTTGAAGGACACGCCATAGCAGGTGGTTGCGGATTGGTGACAGTTTGTGATTTTGCCTTCGCTGTTCCGGAAGCTCAATTTGGATATACAGAAGTGAAGATCGGATTTGTTCCTGCTATAGTAATGATATTTCTATTGCGCAAAATAAATGAACGTTCAGCAAAAGAATTGTTGTTGAGTGGCAAACTTATTAATGCAACACAGGCATTGGTTGCGGGTTTGATAAATGCAGTTGTTGGAAAAGAGAATATCAATCAGCATGTGATGGATTTTGCGAATAATCTGATCACAAACTGCAGCCGGGAGTCGTTAAAAGCTACTAAACAAATGATAGCTGCCGTGCAGGAAATGAAACTGGAAGATGCATTAAATTATGCAGCCGAAGTAAATGCAAAAGCACGCAGCACGGAAGATTGTAAATATGGGATAGAAACATTTCTGGCCAAAAAAAGACCACTGTGGCAATAGATCGCTGATTGGGGTAGTGGAGCACGGAGTAGGTGAAAGGATCGCGGATTCTATGGATTAAGGGATTTCGCTGATTTTATTTATTCTGTAATTATGATTCTTTAATTATAATTCAATATTGAAGTATAAACAGAATTCAATTGTTGCTCACTGATACAATAGGGTGGCATTATATATAAGGTGTTTCCCAAAGGCCTTAGTAATATTCCTTTTTCTATAAAGTGATTATATAATGTATCGCGTTCAGAATTAAAATAACTTGTTTGTGATATTGTTTTAAGATCGAAAGCTATAATTGTTCCACGTTGACGAATGTTTTCAAATCGCGGATGTTCACTCAATTTTAAAATAAATTTTTTATGTTGGTTGATGATAAATTCAATATTAGATAAAAAATTTTCCTTTTCAATCAGGTCGAGATTTGCAAGTGCAGCAGCGCAGGTGAGTGGATTTGCAGTGTAGGAATGACCGTGATAAAAGGCCTTTAGTTTATCATCATCATAAAAAGCATCGTATATAAACTGTGCGCAAGCTGTTACACCTAGTGCCATGGTTCCTCCGGTAATTCCCTTGCTCAGGCACATAATATCCGGCTTCAGCTCACAATATCCGGACGCAAACATCTTTCCGGTTCTGAAAAATCCTGTCATCACTTCATCTGCAATGCAAATGATATTTTTCCCTTTGGCTTTTTGCAATAAGGTATTTAAGATTTCGGGTTCATACATCAACATTCCTCCGGCACCTAAAATCAAAGGTTCATATATAAAAGCGGCAACATCATTTTCAGAAATTGCTTTTTCAAATGCCTTAAAACATTTTTCCTCTTCCCCCTTTACAGGCAGAGGAATAAACATCACATCAAATAATTTATCGTGAAACGCTTTGGTAAATGCTCCGCGATCACTAACACTCATACTGCCAAAAGTATCGCCATGATAAGCATTTTCGAATGCTATTATTTTAGTTTTTGTTTTTCCAAGATTGAACCAATATTGCAAAGCCATTTTAATAGCAACCTCTACACTTGTAGAACCATTGTCGGAATAAAAAATTTTTGAAATATTATCGGGCAAATGATCTTCCACCAATCTTTTTGCAAGATCTAATGCCGGATCATGCGTAAATCCGGCAAAAATAACGTGTTCTAATATCTGATGTTGTTGAAAAACCTTTTGTGCGATATAGGGATGGGAATGACCATGTAAATTGGTCCACCAACTTGAAATTGCATCAATATAACTTTTATTTTGATCGTCAAAAATTAAAGCTCCTTCACCCCGAACAATTTTAATTGACTCACCCGCAAGTTTCATTTGGGTAAAAGGATACCATATGTATTCCGTATGTTTCAAAAGGTAATTTTTAATAAGAGTTAGCGTTGGATTTTAATTTCTCAGCATTTCTTTTGATAAATCCTTTGTCTATTACATCTTCATAATCTACTCTGCCAAATATTTTAAGGTTTGTATAGTTTTTGATAAAATTTTCTGATTCCCTGTTTTCAACACCATTAAAAATGATACCTGCAACAGGTATATTGTGCATTTTTAAAACCTCCGTAGTGAGCAAGGTATGATTAATACTGCCAAGGTAATTTTTTGAAACCAATATTATAGTGAGTTCAAGTTTTTTAACAAGGTCGAGCATTAAAAAATTATTGTTCAGTGGAACCATTATTCCCCCTGCACCCTCAATTATTAGATTATTTTGTGTTTGTGGTAAAATAATATTATTAATATCAATTTCAATATTTTCCAACTTAGCAGCTGCGTGTGGTGAAAGCGGATTCTTAAGTGTATATGCTTCCTCAAAAAACCTGGACTTCGTATTTGAAATAAGATTTTTAACGCGTTGGGTATCTGTGTATTCCAATCCGCCACATTGTACCGGTTTCCAATAGTCTGCCTGAATTGCCTCCACCAATGATGCTGAAACAATTGTTTTCCCTACATCGGTACCTATGCCGGTTACAAAATAATTCATTTTAATCTTTAATTTTTCAAGGTGTTTATCAATATACCATCATTTTCATGCAAAATACACTTCCACCACTTTTCATAAATTCACCGGTTTCCACTTCCATTACGGAGTGGGCGCTTTGTTGAACAATATTGAGTGACACAGGATTGTTTCTTTGAATAATTGCTGCAGAACCCATTTTATTGGTCCCGTAAATTATATGTGCATTACATGCAAAACCCTCTATCGCCTCCTGCTCCGGAATTTCATATACACCTTCAAACATTTTTCTGATTATTGCGATGGACTCAGGAGAAAAAGCGTCAGGCGCAATTAAAACCTCTGCATGATTTAAGGGTAGAAAACATGTATCGAGATGATAATAATTTTCATTAATAAGTTCCAAGGTAATTATTGGAGCATCAAGCGCACGGGCAATTTCCTCATATACATTTTTGTCGCTTCTGAATCCGTAACCACCATATAATAATCTTTTTCCGGGATGTGCTATCATATCTCCCATCCCTTCAAAATGATATTTGCTTTGAAGGTCTACAATTTTATATCCATGATCTTTATAAAAATCTTCAATGTAAGGAATTTCATTTTGGCGATTTTCATAACGCATTCTGCTCATGAGTGCAATTTTTTCACCGTTCCACATCACCCAGGGAAAACTCTGATTGGCACAAAATACCATATCCTCCAATCCTTCCACGCCATCAATTACATGTACTTCATCCAGATATTTTTGTGTTTTGAAGCCAAGATACGTGTTGCGCAAATTGTCCCACTGAATATTTGCCTTCTCAGGATTTACATTTCCTTTTTGATTTTGCATGTGTACATTTTTTACATCTACAATGGTGTAGTAGTTTGGTGTACACATTAAAACTTTTCTCGGTTCAATTCTCGCATCACAATCTTCTAATTGGAAATGCACCTCGTGTGTGCCATATGCCTTTGCAAATACTGGAGTCATGTTATTTTAAGTTTGGTAATTTGTTAATTTATTAATTTTATTATACGTATGATTTATTTTATTTTATACGTATAACTTATTTTTCAAATCTTGCGGATACAATTAATTCTTTATTGCCTTGTTCATATTTATAAAAACCCTCTCCCGATTTAACGCCCAGATATCCGGCTGTAACCATATTCACCAATAAGGGACAAGGGGCATATTTCGGATTGCCAAAACCGGAGTGTAAAACATTTAATATACTTAAACAAACATCCAGTCCGATAAAATCGGCAAGTTGTAGTGGTCCCATTGGATGAGCCATCCCGAGTTTCATTACCGTATCAATTTCATATACACCGGAAACACCTTCATATAAGGAGTATATCGCTTCATTTATCATTGGCATTAAAATTCTATTGGCGACAAATCCGGGATAATCATTTACCATAACGGGAGTTTTCTCGAGCTGCCTGCTAAGGTTCATGATAAGTTCGGTAGTGGCATTACTTGTTGCATATCCTCTTATCACTTCCACCAATTTCATCAATGGAACAGGATTCATAAAATGCATTCCGATTATTTTATCGGGGCGTTTGGTAACTGCTGCAATTTTGGTAATGGAAATGGAAGATGTATTGGAAGCTAAAATAGTGTTCTCATTACAAATAAGATCGAGCTCAGAAAATATTTTCAATTTAAGATCAACCCTTTCTGTAGCAGCTTCCACTACCAGGTCAGAATTTGCGGAATGATCAAGTGATGTATAGGTTGAAAGATTTGCAAGGGTGTTTTCCTTATCAGCAGCGGTTATTTTTTCCTTGGTTACCATACGATCAAGGTTGTTGCTGATCGTTTGCACAGCTTTTTCGAGAGCGGTCTCAGATACGTCAACAAGATTAACGGTAAAACCTTTCATCGCAAATACGTGCGCAATTCCGTTTCCCATGGTACCGGCACCTATCACCGTAATATTATTCATCGCAAAATTAATTTGCGCAATATTAATGAATAATCATAAGCATTTGGGAGGCAATTCTTTCAAAACTGCTGTTTTCAACATAGAGTTGATAAGTTCCTGAAGGGAGGTCTTTTATGGAAACACTTTGGGTTAGGTAATTTATTGGAAATGTTTTTACTGTATCACCGGCGGAATTAATAATTTTAATGAAAAGGTCACTGCTGCGTATATCCAATTGAATTGAAATAATATTATTGGCAGGATTGGGAAATATTTTCATATTATTATTTTCCGTAATTTTTATTTCGAGAAAATCGGGACAATTCATGGTAATATCCAAGGGTGCATCCGGCAAAGAGGAATTATAGATACCCATGGTATATTCACCGGCTTGAAATTTACTCAATTCAAATGCTCCACGTTTATCGTTATTATTACCCCAGTCATTTAAAATGTAGTAAGGATAAATTTCCCATTCGTTATCAGCTGAACTTCTATAAAATAATAACAGGCTATCTTCCACATTCGTCATCAAATTATTGTCGAGATAACCACCTCCCAAATTCAACTGGCCATTGTATAAAATTTTAGCTGTTGCATCAAGATCGGTAGGAATAATTCCATTTATCTTCCAATACCTGTCAGGACTTAAATGTATACCCGGATGTGCGGTTTTAAAGTTATCTGCCGGTAACCAATATTGTTGTGCATATACATAGATCGAATCGGTTATGGAATTTACTGTGATATCAATAAATGCATTGTCCAGTTCGTAAGTGTCAGGTGTTTTGATAATTATTTCATCCTCGGTAACAGCATCATTCATTTTCTCATCATAATCTATTATTGCATAAAATGCTTCAATATCAGGAAGATCAATTTGTGTATGTTCACCACTCACATAGGCTGAAAATGTATTTACTTTTTGCCAATCAGCATTAAAAAAAGTTATCGTGATCGGAACATTATTGCAATAATTTGTTGCGTGATATAATTTTTGTTCTATACAAATGCTCATGAAAGTACCGTAATCAGTATATCCGAAATCTTCAATTTCAAAACCCGGAAATCCGGACTGATATACCCATCCATCAAAAAAGTCGTTCATATCGATACCGCTGCATGAACTTAGATGGTCGCGGAGATCTGCCGCTGTTACAGATTGAAATTTATAGGTTTCCAAAAAAGAAGTTATACAATCAAAAAACATATCATCACCTAAATATCCTCGCAATGAATGCACTACATCAGCACCTTTTTTATAGGTAGTGGAACCATAAGTATATGTTTGCGGAACATCAGATATCGGAAAATAATTATTGCCATCCTGTGCTGCTGCATAATGCAATACATCGGTATGATTTAATTGCACCATATCTTTATATGCTGCGTCACCGTAAAGAATTTCATTAAACAAATGTTCCGAATAAACTGCCCAACCTTCATTCATCCACATTTCTTCAGCTTTAGAAGTAGTGATAAGATCGCCCCACCAATGATGTGATAATTCATGCACCATTAAATTTTCCCAGGTAGTTGTACCATTCACAGCAAACAAGGGATATGCAATATTCATGGCATGTTCCATAGCTCCACCGCTAAATGGAACAATGGCATAACCCACCCTGTCCCATGCATAAGCACCATAATGTGTTTCAAAAGTATTTAATGCATTTTCCAGATTAATAAATGAATTATTCAGATCAGTGCTGTCCTCGGGTTTTACTGCAATTTCAATTGGAATATTTGCTTCTATTCCCTCATAAATTTTATTAACGGAAGTATAAGTTGAAACGGCAACACTTGCGAGATAACTTGGTATAGTTTGATTACAATTCCAAATCCATGTAATTGTTCCGTCGCCATTACCAGTTTCACTTTCCAACAAACCTCCGCAATATGCTTTTTTATCATCTTCTGTAATTATTTCATAACGGTAGGTGGAGCGTTCTACAAAATTATCAAAACAGGGAAACCAAATTCTACCGAAATTGTGTGGTATCGCATCAAAACCAACACCCAGTTGGTAAGAATAATCCCCACTCCAATACCATCCTCCCCAAATGGCATCTGCGTCGGGAATTCCGCGATAATAAATTATAATATCTGTAGAATCATTTGTATTTAAAGTGGAAATAAAATCAATTAATAATAATTCACCCGTTTGGGAAAAGTTCAAATGGTCATCACTTAAATTTTTAACCGAATCTACAGTCAAACCTTTCAGGTCGAGCGGAATTTGAATGATATTATCTACTAATGCCTTTAAATGAATCTCGGTGTTTCCAGAAATTGTTTGACCGGCATAATCGGTAACATCCAATCGGATAATATAATTTTTAATATCTATTGAATCGCTGATAGTAGGAGTTGCAGATCTGGCATTAATTAATATCAAGGTAAATGAGATTAAAAAAATATTCCTCAAAATTGTAGCACGCATAGATTTGTTATTTTTACATCTTAATGGTTGGTAAAATTAGGCAAATATTTGTTACTGTTTTGTTAATATTCGAAACGACGGTCGGTTTTACGCAGGAAGAAGACAGTTTGTATCTTCCCGGTATAATTACCCTCGATTCATTTATCCTTGTAGAAGTTAGAGATGGGTTTAATGTGGAGGATTTTATCACTTTTACGCAAAACGACAGCTCCTTTTATGAGGCATTCCGCAATTTGCGGCGCATAAATTATAATTCAGCCACTACCGTTCGCATGTTTGACGATGAGCATCTGAATGTGGCCTCTTATAGCAACAGAACCTATCAGTATATTGAAAATAACTGCCGATGGATGGAATTTCCGTTCGAAATAAGTACAGGTG
>JAYSYX010000321.1:0-8282 GCA_043727235.1 Bacteroidota bacterium | reverse complement strand
AATTATATTTTGGAGATTAAATTAAATGATAATGTTTATTCCTCATTGCAGGTTAATAAGCAGTAATATAAAATTCGCTGAACAATTTTTTAACTATTGATTCTCTTCGTGAAACCTTCGTGTCTTTGTGCCTTTGTAGCCTAACAACTTCTCCGTATTTTATAACACACGTTTCTAATTTATTAATTGTCCCACCCAATAATACATTAAATTTGCAATTAATATTGAAATGTAAGTTGGAAATGCGAAAACGAAAACAAAATAAGATATTAGAAAATGTTACCATCACTCAAATCGCCGACCAGGGAATTGGCATTGGCAGGGTAGAAGGAAAGGTGATAATGGCAGAAAACACTATTCCCGGTGATGTTATTGATATGCAAATCACAAAAGGAAAAAGTGATTATGCGATAGGATACCCAGTAAAATTTCATGAATATTCGAAATTGCGCGTGATTCCTTTTTGTGAGCACTATGGCGTTTGTGGTGGATGTACCTGGCAAAATGTATCCTATGAAACACAATTGGAATTTAAAACTCAATTAGTGCAGGATGCCTTCAGAAGAATAGGTAAAATTGAATCATTGGAGATATTGCCAATATTGGCTGCTCCATTCGATAAATATTATCGCAATAAACTGGAATTTACATTTACCAATTCAGGATATGTCGCGGGAAAATTTTCACGTGATAAAATAATAGAAAAAAAACCTGCTTTGGGCTTTCATGTGCGCAAAAAATTTGCACATGTTTTTGATATTAAACATTGTTATCTTCAACCACATCCCTCCAATGAAATTCGCCTTGCCTTAAAGGCATACGCTACAATACATAAATTACCTTTTTATGATCTTCGCAACCGGATAGGATACCTCAGAAATGTTATTATAAGAAATACACTCGTTGGTGGATTAATGGTAATAATGGTTGTAGCAGAAGATAAACCGGAATTATTAATTCCTTTAATGCAACATCTGGGAACTACATTTCCTGAAATTACCTCCTTGTATTATTGTATCAATCAGAAAAATAACGATTCCACTTACGATCAGGAAATGATATTATTTTCCGGTGAAAAATTTATAACCGAACAAATTGATCATATCAAATATAATCTCGGTCCCAAATCGTTTTTCCAAACTAATATTTCACAGGCTGTTAATTTGTACCATATCGCTTTGGAGTATGCAGACCTGCAAGCGGAAGATATTGTTTATGATTTTTATACCGGACTTGGAAGCATCGCGCTATTGGCCGCAGCACATTGTAAAAAGGTAATTGGAGTTGAGAGCGTGGAAGCTGCAGTTGAAGATGCCAAAATGAATGCAGATGCAAATAATATAAACAACTGTACATTTATTTATGGAGATATGGCAAAAGTTTTTGACAATGATTTTATTAATACCTATGGCAAAGCAAACGTCGTAATTACCGATCCTCCGCGTGTTGGAATGCATAAGGATGTTTGTTTAAAGTTGTTAGAATTGGAACCTGAAAAAATAGTATATGTAAGCTGCAATCCCGTAACCCAGGCTCGTGATATTCAAATTCTATCCGATAAATACGAAATAATTAAAATGCAACCCGTAGATATGTTTCCACAAACGTACCACGTAGAAAATGTTGCATTGTTGCGTTTGCGAAAAGTCGGATAATTAGTGCTCTCCTTCCACAGTTCCTTCGGTAACCCTGTGGCGAAGTCATTGCGAGACATTACGAAGTAATGTCGAAGCAAACACCCCAATGTTAGAAGATTTACTTTAGCATCGACTCCAACTTATCATACGCCTCTGCATTATAAACATTATGCACTGCATTTTCAATATCCTGTTTCTCTCCCGCAGTCAGGTGGAAACTCAAAGATGCACGTTTGTTATTTTCAGATGGCTGATATTCAAAAGTGATCACTTCCATTTTGCCGCCCAATATTTCATCCAAATAATTTAATACCTGGTCGTTTTGATAATCTTGAATTTCCACCCAATTTGTATAAAGATTTTCAACCGGACTCATAAATTTTTGCATTACTCCATTGCTCATGTTTTTTTTGATCTTCATTTCCTGTTCAATTGCGCGAATATTTACAATTATAACTCCGCTTGTATTTTTGAGTATCCAATCGTTAAAAACTGCAATAAATTGTGCAGCAGTTTGAGTGCCATAATTATCTCGAATACCGGCGTCCATAATTTCTATTTCGGGTATTGTGGGAAGATGTACATTAGGCAGAATATAAGGAAAGGTGCAATTCATGCGCAATACACTGGTAAACAATATACTGTCTGCAGAATTACCACCAAGTAAATAATGTATATCAGCACCATCTATTTCGGGTTTAGAAAAATGGGTAATTCTATTTTGTGGTTTTGCCAGATAAGAAACAGGGTGTGCACCTATATATAATTTTCTTTCATCATTAATTATAGTAGGAGTGAAGATCATCATCGGTATCTTTCCTGAAAATTCCGGTTCCTTATAATAATTCAAGGGACGGAACAATACGGAATCAGTATTTTCATTCAATATCTTTTCAAACATGTATCCACGGTCTTTTCTATATACCTCTTTCTCGTAATTATATTTTTGCCATGGGTAAAAAAGGTCATTTACAACAATAGTAAAACTTAGTGCATTCAGCAGATCTGCGCTTATGTTTTCAGTGTATTTTTTATCATATAAATTAATTGGATTACCATTTAACGATTGTAAATATAATTCGCGATAATAAGCTGCTGCCAACATCCCACCTGAAGCGCCTGTAATAAGCGGACATTGCTCCATTAATTTATGATTCGTTAGGCTATCGGCATATTGAAGCACCTGCATCGTAAACGACATGGCACGCAACCCACCTCCGCTGCAATTGATAAAAACCAATTTTGGTTTTTCATATCCAGGGGTAAAATTATTTTTTCGATTTTCAAGAATTTGGAGAGTATTTCTTATATCCTTATTTGCATAGGCAGTATCAGAAATTACTTTTAATTGATCCAAGGTGTAAACAGCATTGGAATCATAATTTAAACCATATACTTTGTTCTTATAACTCATTAAGTTAGAATGCATCAATGCATTTATAATAAATATAATGAGGAGAAAAAATATCAATTTCCAGGGGCCCATCCAATAATAAAATGCGCCCATTAATACAATTAGAATTGCGACAAGCAAAACTAAACTTGCTGCCGCAGGAATTCTGAACATTGGATTATCCATCAATAATCCAAAAAAAATAATTAGTATAATACTACTCACTTCAATAAAAAACGCATTCGCATGATGTTGTTTATAAACCGACCTGATTACCGATTCCGGATAGTGATCTGCCGATCTGGTGTGTTTCCATTTTAAATTGTTATTGAGATAATATTCGGTATGCACTCTGTTCTTCGACATCACTTCCTCATATGTAGGCTCTTCAGGATCGTGATGGACAATTGCGTTCTTTTTCTTTTTTATAATTCCTATTATCTGAAAAATATCCTTATTGGTCCTGAAAAAGTATACCATTGAAATAAGAATTACGGAGCTAAGCCCGGTAATAAATCCACCTAAGCTTGCAGCAACATTAAGTGCACTTAATAATCCTTCCTTCGATTGAAATGCGATGATCTCGAAAATATAAATTAGAAAAAATAGCAGGGGGAATACGGCATTATTTAAACAATAGGTGCCGAACGGTTTATTCAGAGTTGCAAGAAATGAAAAATTATGTGCGTTTAAAATGTAACTTGTAACATTCCACACAACAAAAAAGCCTCCCATCGCTGCGCCTAAAATGCAAAAGCTGCTGAAATTAACTTTGCCAATATATTCCGGATCGAGAAATAATAAAGAAATTCCATACCGTGACCCAGCCAGTCCGGAAGAAATACTTATCAAAAAAATCCAGGAAAGTAATAAAAAATGGTTGCGTTTTACATGAAGCATCAGCAACCGAAGCGGGAATGAATATAGAATGCTGTAAAGGGCTTTTCGCATATTTTATAATCAATTTTACGAATATACCATAATTAAGGTTCTGCGCAATTTGTCATTCTTATGCAATGAACCCTAAGCAAAAAATTATTAAAAAAGTAAATTGTAATAAAAAAGCAGGGAAGTATAGCTCAAACCTATAAAAAAGGAAATGCAGCATGCTCCTCATCATGCTGCATCCATTTAGGGGTAATGTTGCCTAACCAATAACCTGTAAAGGTTGACCCAAAGAAAAGAATAATTTCTGATAATTACAAATAATTTAATGAAATATTGTAAAAATTAGAAATATTTGAATATTTTTGAGAATTCATTGTCGATAAGCTAATAAATTCTCTCTGATATGTCTGAAAATTACGGAATTGATAAAGTAGATATCCAGATTCTACACATGTTAATGCAGAATGCGATGACTCCCTTTACCGAAATTGCCCAAAAAATTGGAGTTTCCCCCGGAACCATTCATGTTCGCATGAAAAAGATGGATTCTATTGGACTTATTAAGTCGTCGCATCTCATGGTGAATCCCTTGAAACTAGGTTATGGTATTACCGCTTTCTTGGGAGTTTATCTCGACAAAAGCAGCATGTACGATAATGTTGTGAAAGACCTTGAAAAAATCCCCGAGATAGTTGATTGCCACTATATGACTGGAACCTACAGCATGTTCGTAAAGATCATATGTAAAGACACTTTACATCTCAAAGAAATACTTCATGATAAAATTCAACAAATTTCCGGCATCGATCGCACCGAGACGTTTATTTCTCTGGAAGAAAGTTTTAATCGACCTATGAAGATTGATCAGGTAAAACGTAAATAAAGGTTTTGAAGATTCGAAGGGAGAAGATTCGAAGGATAAGGTTCTAAGGGGTCACCTTCGCTAAAGCTACGGTGACCGAAGGTATTTAAGGTTAAAAAAGGAGGATAACAGTTTCAGCTTAGAAGGATCATACTCATTACTCACTTGTCCTCCGTAGCTTTAGCGAAGGTGGATAACTCATTACTCATTTCATCATGTAACATTAAACTTCCATTCGGAGCATTCTAACCACTCCCCACTCCCCATTCACCACCTCAAATCCCACCGTTTGTTTTCCCGTGTCCCGCTTCCCATGTCCCATTAAATCCACACCCTCGTTTTCAAATCGAACTGTTCAGGTATAGTTAAAAGATCGTGGAGATAATTAAATTGTTTTTCGAGAAATGTTTCGTTGTCTGCACTTGTAAAAATGCCGGGAGCGAATAAGGCGTCTTCACTTTTTATAGCGATGTAAATTTTATTATTTAGGAAAGAGATATACATATCCTGATAAAATTTATTTTTTAATGTTATCATGCGCTCTACTAATTTAGTGGATAAAATATATCTTGCTTCAACAGCATCAGTAGAATATACCGCAAACATTTTTTCAAAATCAGGATCTTCCATTTGCACCAAACTGAGTTGAGGGCGATGAATATATTCATTCACTAATTCACCTGAAACTTCACCCATGATGGAGCGTGAAATATCAGGCAATACAAATGTTTCTCCATGGAATTTTTTATTAAAATCCGCAATAAAAAGATATCCGTTAAAAATTTCAGTTATCTTGGTTTCTGTTTTTCCGTTACTTGTTGATCTTTCTTCCTGAAGTACTTTTAATTTACTTCCGTGAAAATTATTTTCTTTTATTTCAAAATGATCACTTCCCGTATAACTATAGATATTTTGAAAGCTAAATAATTTGGAAGCGATAAATTCATCCTTACTCAGTTGAAATTTTTCAGTGTATTTAATTTCTTTATTTATATATGGCAAACTTTCATTTAAAAAAATAGAACGAAAATCATGAATATATGACATCTCTATGCGTCTTAATAGATTGTAGGGAAGTATCAGAACAAATATCGAAAATATCGCACAGGCCCAACGCACCATAAAAGAAAAACCGAATTCAACATTTAAATAATAAGTCCCTATCAGATAAGAAATAATAATTACCACAACGCTTAATGCAATTGTGAGTCCAATCATTAATGTATTATTTTTTAATAATTCCGGATTTCTTTCACCAATTTGTATTTTCAAATTTTTATTTACGATCATTAATACTACTAGTCCCATTACACCATACATAAAACCGGTTATTACCTTTACAAATCCTGAATCGGCAAAGGAATCTGCTGTAAACATCTTCAAAAATCCCAGAAATAAACTGATCACTACAGCAATAAAATAAATTCCGATAATTCGTGTTAAAATTCCCGTAACCATCACAAGTAAATGTCTCGACTTTAATGAAGCCAATCCCGGTTTAAGTTTGGATTGGTAGAGCGTTTGGAAATTATTATTATACAAGTTTGAGTTGTTTTGGAGTGTAAATTATTATTTCAATATTGTAAATAAACAACTTTCTTCAGAAATAGTATTGTGTAATCTTAAAAAATACATGCCGATAGCGAATTCTGCATCCATTTCAATAATTCCATCAATGCAGTTAAAGTTTCCTGATACACAGATCTTTCCCTGAATATCCATGATGGAAATAAATACATTGCCATCAGGAACATTATTGGCAACAACAGTAAATTTTCCGTTGTTCGGATTTGGATAAATTGAAATCTGCATATTTTCAATTTCGCTAGTCAATTTTAAAGGTAAAGTTGTAAATGTTTGCAGCGGTGAAAATTCACTTGAACCAAGTGCCCCGCAATTTGTTTTTACTTTATACTCATATGTTGTATTGGGTGCCAAACCTGTTAATTTTTTAAAAGTTGTGACACTTGATTTTTTTAACCAGGTAGTAGTTCCTACCGGACGATAATAAACTTGATATTTTTCTGCGCCTGTAACGGAAGTCCAGTTTATTTTTGAAGTAGCAGATGTTATCATATTTGAAAACAATCCCGTAGGAACAGCGCATACTAAAGGATTAACTGTGAGATTTGCAGTTATCACAGAATCACAACCATATATCGTTTCAAAAATTGAATTATAAATTCCCGTGGAAGACACTACGGAACCGTCGGGCAATGTATAAGTATTTGGTGCATCAATTGTTGCAAAAATAGTTGTACTATAATCGCTGCAAGTTAATCCTGATAGCAATAATGAATAATCCTGATCGCCACCGCTCAAAGAACTTTTATGTGTAATTGTGATATTGTAATCGCCGGCAGTAGGAGTAGAAATATAAATACATTCCGAATTATCGGTATTATTATCTCCGATGGTTGCAAGTGCATCCGGAATTAATGGATTTAATTTGAATGGGAAATAAACGGTATTATCACTCAGCCTTGTTAATCTGATATCAAGATCATTCACTAAAATTTTTGTTGTTGGATTCAATGCATCTGCCGGAACATTTCCTGCAGGATCATTCCAAACAATTGTAATTTTAATTGGAGATGTTCCTGTACTTGTTACCGGTAAATTATCTGTTTCATTGTTTAATAAGTTAAATTCCTGCATACGAATAGGATCGGCAACAACATCAGAAATAAGCAATGCGGCGCCATCTGTATTTAATAATCCCCAACCAAATGCGTAAGAGGGACCAAATGTTGCAGTAGGTTGATCAGCGGTATGCATTACCAATGCCTTTGCAGTAGATGCAAGCATATAATTTCCAAATAAATTATTATAGTGTTGTTGTAACAATGCAAGACTTCCCGAGGTTGAAGGGGTTGCCATGCTTGTGCCGGAATAGTTGGCATAATCATCACTGCCCGATGAAACACAGGAGTATAAACTTGCTCCGTTTGCAACAATATCGGGTTTTATTCTTCCGTCGTCGCATGCACCATATCCTGAAAAATAAGTCATAATAATATCGGAAGGAATAATATATCCGTTTACAATATCTTCAATTGCTCCTATGGTTAATGTATTTTTTGCAGTTTGTAATCCACCCGGAATACAATCATAAACTCCATCAGGTTTCGGTTCTGTTCCATCTGCAATTAAAATATCACCGCTGTATATCATTTTGTATTCCTCACCAAAGGGAACATCATCATTTCTGTTATTGGCTGCTGCAATAACAGGTAAATAATATGGAGCAGCATTTGCAACAAGGTCAACATCACGTGATTTATCTAAATAATTTCCGAAAATATAATCTTCATTTTCATCCACGCTCATATCGCCATACCATTCCCACATGGAAGTTCCGCTGTTGTAATACCATCCTGCAATATAGCTGTAGGAATGATTTGAAATTAACATACCCAACGATGCTTCTGTTGTCATTTCATCAATGTCGGATGTCCAGTCGAACCCTTTTATTGTTGCCTGATAAGCATGTCCTTTTGCA
>JAYSYX010000320.1:0-3215 GCA_043727235.1 Bacteroidota bacterium | reverse complement strand
AAGGAATTGCATGAGCGCCAAGAAAGGTAGATCTGATCAATACTTTACTCTTCTCTCTTAGTGTTCTAATTACACGAAGCATTTTTAATTCTGCCTCTAAAGTTAATCCATAACCGCTTTTAATTTCAATTGCTCCGGTTCCAAGTTGTTTTAATTCTTCCAGCCGAATCCAGGCTTTGTCGAATAATTCCGTCTCTTCCATCAACTGTAATTTTTTTACGGAGTTTAAAATTCCTCCGCCGGCAGCTGCAATTTCTTCATAAGATCTTCCCGCTATACGCATCGCGAATTCTTCCTCGCGGTTTGCGGCAAAAACCAAATGAGTATGGCTGTCACAAAATGCGGGTAATACCATTTTATCTGTTGCATCTATTATGGTATTTGCATTTTGAGGTGAATTGTTCATCTCTCCAAAACCTCTAATAATATCCTGCTCAATTAGTATCCAGGCATTATTAATATGAGGAATTTCTGCCATATTTTTCCCCGAAACAAGTTTTCTTGTCCCATCATCTGTTTGCCAGAGAGTTTTGATATTTTGAATCAGAATTGAAGTCATAGGATCGCCTGCAAATATGCGTGAAATCCCGCTAAACCTAAAATGCAACGGATTCTCATTATTTTCGCACCTATGGCGGGAAATAGTTTTGGTAATTTATTTCGCATAAGCACCTTTGGTGAGTCGCATGGTGTGGCACTCGGTGTTGTTATTGATGGTTGTCCTCCGGGATTAAAACTGGATATCCCATTCATGCAAAATGAAATGTTGCGCCGCAAACCCGGACAGTCGAAAATTACTACACAAAGGAAGGAAGATGATGCTTTTGAAATATTAAGTGGAGTTTATGAAGGTGTCACAACGGGCACTCCCATTGGAATTATCATTCGCAATGAAGACCAAAAATCTAATGATTATTCGCATTTAGTAGATAATTATCGGCCGAGTCACGCCGATTTTACCTACGATGAAAAATACGGTTTACGCGATCATAGGGGAGGAGGCAGGAGCAGTGCAAGAGAGACAGCTGCCCGTGTTATTGCAGGAAGTATTGCGAAACAAATTTTAATAAAACATAAGATCACAGTGCAAGCTTATGTAAATTCAGTGGGTGAAATTAAACTGAATAAAAATTATAATGAATTAGATCTCTCAAAAACAGAGGATAATATTATTCGTTGTCCTGATGAAAAGATAGCACAACAAATGATAGATCTTATTGCAGAAATAAAAAAACAAGGAGATACCATTGGCGGAACAATTTGTTGTGTAATTAAAAATTGTCCTACTGGAATTGGCGATCCTGTATTTGATAAACTGCATGCAACTTTGGGGAAGGCGATGTTGAGTATTAATGCTGTTAAAGGATTTGAATACGGTTCCGGATTTTCAGGAACAACTATGCGGGGTTCTGAGCACAATGATATTTTTGATTACGATAAGGTAAACAAAAAGATCATCACCAAAACAAATAATTCAGGTGGTATACAGGGTGGTATCAGCAACGGGATGGATATTTATTTTAATGTGGCATTTAAACCTGTGGCGACAATTTTACGTCCGCAGGAAAGTGTAAATAATAATGGAGATAAGATTATTGTGGAAGGAAAAGGGCGACATGATCCTTGTGTGTTGCCAAGGGCAGTGCCCATTGTCGAAGCGATGGCGGCGTTGGTGCTGGTTGATCATTTATTATTGCAAAAGCAATGAGTGGGGAAGCGGGAAGGGAAGAATCGAAGGGTGAAGGAAGGAAGGGGTTGGAAGGGTAAATAGAACACCCTCGACCTACCAGGTTTTTTTTAACCTGTGAGGTCTGAGGGAAGGGAGATGAAAAACTTCTAATGAAAAGGTGAATTCGCATTATTGAACTTACTATCTCAGTCGCAGTTTATAACATTGTAAATCTTGAGGAATAATAAATAACAATCAAAAAATAAAAAATAACAATCGGATTGACATCCCGAATGATTTTCCTCCGAAGTAAACGTTCAATGAAAATGAATACTTAATCGGATTGCAACCCTGAAACTTTTACAAACCCAGAACCCAGAACCCAGAACTCAAAACTCAAAACCCATTTATGCAATATTGGTTTATCACAGGCACAGGTTCAGGATTGGGAAATGCAATTGCACAGGTAGTATTAATGCGAGGCAATTCCAAGGTGTTTGGTTTGTCGAGGCATCAAACAATTTCCCATCCTAATTATGTTCATCATATTATTGATCTTTCGGATCTGGAACAAACAAAAAAATTCAAATTTGAACCCTTTAATAAAAATGATCAGGTTGTTTTAATTAATAATGCCGGTTCGTTGGGAAAGATCGGATTTGTAGGAAATGTGGATGATGAAACAATTATTGAAACTTATAATCTGAATTGTATTTCTCCGCATATCTTAATGGGAAAATTTATAGCGGAATATTCGGGTTGGGAGTGTAAAAAAGTAGTTATTAATGTTTCATCAGGTGCTGCAACAACCCCTTACGACGGCTGGGGAATTTATTGTGCCAGTAAAGCGGCACTGGAAATGCTTACACTCTGTATTGCAAAAGAACAGGAACTCATATTAAATAATATTAAATTTTTCTCCATTGCCCCGGGCGTTATGGATACTGCCATGCAGGAACAGATAAGAAATGTGGATCCCGGAGTGTTTTCCCGCAGAGAAAAATTTGTAGATCTCAATAAAAATGAACAACTTTATGATGTGCATGCTGTTGCGAAAAAGTACATAGAAATTGTAGATAATGCGTATACAATGAAGGAAACTATTCAAAGAATTGTATTATGATCTATTTTTTACTTGCACTGATTTCTTTTTCTAGACCGGAACAAATTCAGGCCGACCGCATTGTAATGAATGCCAAGATATATACCGTTGATTCTGCATTTACTGTTGCAGAAGCAATGGCAATTTTTGATGGTCGTGTAATGGCAATAGGTTCCAATGATTCTATCATGGCGAATTATTGGTCGCTCACTGTTGATGATATGCAGGGCAAAATAATTTACCCGGGATTTATAGATCCACATTGCCATTTTTTAAATTATGGAATTCAAAAATCCTATACCGATCTTACCAATACCACTTCATTTTTAGATGTTACAGAAAGAATTAAACTACACAACACCTCAAAAACCGGAGGATGGATTATTGGCAGAGGTTGGGATCAAAATGATTGGGAGATAAAAGAATTTCCGGATAAAACCGCAC
>JAYSYX010000319.1:0-23728 GCA_043727235.1 Bacteroidota bacterium | reverse complement strand
TATAAGCTGAGATGAGGATCCCATCAGTCCAACACAAGATTAGATTTCTTTGAATTCTATGTCATATTTTTTATTAGGTTCGTTTTAATATTTAAAGGGTTTGCTCCACTATAGCCTGCCCAATGTTTTCTAAAGTGCAGTTATGGATTGCCATTTTTTCTTTTACTCTGCAATAAAGAGTTTTTTCATCTATATCTAAAATATTAAGATTATCCTCCACGAATTGTAAATATTTTTCAGCCTTCTTATGATCCTCAAGTTCATGAAAAGCTAAACTCAAATAGATAGCAGCGCCAAGAGTTTGGCTATTTGGGAAATTAAAATCAACATCATTTATCAATAAGTTTTTTCCCTCCGCAAATTTTCCCTTTTCAATTAATACAGATGCTCTTGTTCCTCTTACATTTTCATATTTCGGATTGACTTGGTAAGCAAGGCGAGAATACTTATCTGCTTCTTCTATCCTATTTAAAAGTAAATATACCCATGCAAGATTATTATAAATTAAATTTTTTAATCTTTTAAAAGGTTTTTCGTCAATCAAAGGCAAGAGTTCTTCCATCAGTTCAATTGCCCTCTCATAGTTGCCAAGTTTCAGGTAGGCCATGCTTAGATTAATATTTACGTTTTTTGATCCTTCTGTCTTTAATTGAAAATTCTCATAAACTGCAATAGCTTCTATATATTTCTTTGATTCAAAAAGGTCAAACGCATCTAATAATTCGTTTACAGAACTAATTTCAACTAATTGAGAGTTCTTATGAAATGGGATTCTGAGAATTGATAATCCATCAGAGTAAAGTCTTATTCCCTGGTAGCTGGAATAATAAGGTATTAATACAGAAACACCGCTTAATACATTAGCAATACAAATAGCAGATGATAAATGAATTCCTTCAGAAGTATCAGTAGTGAAACCAAACAATAAAATCAACAAAGCAGCAATCAGAAAATTAGCTAACAAACCTCCTAAAGTGAAGACCAAAAGCTTGGTTCGAATAAATGAAAGATTATTAAAAGCTGCATAAGCAAGTCCGGAATTGAAGTTAGAATTCAGAATCAACTTAACGCCTTTAAATTTGGTTTCTGCAACTTTATGACCATTCCCAAGTATCAAACGTCTTGGAGTTCCTCCAACAAATTTAGCAAAAAGCAAATGTCCAAATTCGTGAATGAGTACGGCTAACTTAAGTCCAATTAAAAAGAGCAGCAGATTAAATACAATATTTGCAAGCCCAACATATCCAGTAATGAACAATATCATTACAACTAATAACATTATCCAGTAACCTTTTGGAATGATGGTAAAAAGTATTTTTTTATTCAATGTTGTAATTTTTCAAATGGTGTGTGGTGATACATAACGGTTTGCAGATTTGCGATGGCGATCATGGCAATCGTAGATCTTTAATAAAAATACGATGTTAATTCCTGTAAAACACTAAAAATTTAAAATAACACTCCAGTACTAAAACCCCCAGGCATAAACAGAATATCCTCCATATTATACCCGCCAAATGGAAAAGAGAAATATATTCTAAAATTAAATTTTCCTGACATTAATGGTTGGAATCTGTATCCTAGAATCGGATATATCCAATAATGTTGCTCTAAACTTCCATGAAGTTTGGTGCCACCGAAGCCTACTTCCAAAAATTTCTTCTTTTCCCCAAAATTCATCGTTATACTTGCCGGAACAGTTAGATATTTTTCGCTTGAGGTTTGACAATCATTAGGAGTAAAACAAAGTCGAAACTCCTCGTTAAATCCCAAACCGATTTTACCTGCAAGAAAAAAATTCTGTCCAATTTTGAATAACCTTTCATAACCAATTGATATTCCTGACGCATCTCCTAATGTTATATTCACGAAAGCCCGCCTATTGCAAATGTGCTGTTAGCTGCTGGGCTTTTCATTCTCTATTTATTGTCGTCAGTTAAATCTAATTCCATAAACAATAAATAGTCCTTAAACTCTGCTGGGATTTCCATTTCTGGATATGCTTCAATGTCGCGAAAACCAAAACTTCTATACAGGGAGTGAGCTGCTTCCATAAACTTTGGACTGTCAAGCCGAACTTTTTTGTAGCCAACTCTTTTTGCTTCCAACAAAAGTCCTTCAAGTATAGCTCGTCCTGCTCCAACCCGTCTAACTGTTGTGTCAACAAACATTCGTTTAATTTCACCAATCTCGGGGTTTATACTTTTTAGGCTTCCTAGTCCACATACTTTACCTTTATAAACAGCAAGAATTAATTGTCCATAAGGCGGCTGAAACTTACTAATTTGTTTAATGTCTTGTTCAACTGCTTCTTTGGGATTATGAGGATGGACGCCATATAATTCTTGCATTTTATTGTTGCCCCAAACTAAATAGTCGAACCATAATTTTTTAACCGCTTCTAAATCGTCAGGAAGCATAAGTATTCTTGTTTCTACTCTCTCGTTTTTGTCCATTTGTTTTCTTTTAAATTAATTGTTGCTATCTGCGGTAGCATTGCAGCTAACTAATTTATTGTAGAAGTTTCCCCAAACCTCTTCTCCAATCCTTCCACAAATGCAGAATTAGAGAAGCTACATCTCTCAAAAGTATCCATAAAATTTTGATAATCAAACTATCCATCGTTTTCATCTTTTACCAAACTTTCACAAAATCTCCGAACTTTTCCAATAATCTTCCTATTTTCACAATACCTTTATCAGACTCTTAATAATATGCATATTGTAATTATAGGAAACGGCATTACGGGTATTACGGCGGCGAGAACGATCCGGAAAAATTCGGATCATGAAATTACGGTGATATCCGGCGAAACCGATTATTTTTTTAGCAGAACAGCGCTCATGTATGTGTATATGGGTCATTTGAAATTTGAACATACGCAGCCTTACGAAAACTGGTTCTGGGAAAAGAATCGAATTAAACTCAAAAAAGGTTGGGTAAAAACTATTGATGGGGGAAATAAAAAATTACAATTTGAAAATGGCGAATCTCTTTCCTACGATAAATTATTAATTGCTACCGGAGCTAAATCTAATAAATTTGGCTGGCCCGGGCAAGACCTTAAAGGTGTGCAGGGAATGTATTCTTATCAGGATCTTCTTGCCTTAGAAGAAAATACAAAAAATGAAATTTCACATGCTGTAATTGTTGGCGGAGGATTAATTGGAATTGAAATGGCAGAAATGTTGCACTCGCGCAATTATCCTGTCACAATTTTAGTACGGGAAAGTAATTATTGGAATAATGTTTTACCCGAACAAGAATCTAATATGATCTCCAAACATATCCGCGAATATGGATTTGATCTGCGATTAAATACATCGATGAAAGAAATTATCGGCGATAGTAACGGCAGAGTAAAAAGTATTATTACGGATAAAGGTGAAGAAATTAAATGTGAAGTTGTTGGATTAACCGCCGGAGTGTCACCAAATATTTCATTTTTAAAAGAGGGTGATATTAAATGCGACAGAGGCGTTATGATTAACACCTTTATGCAAACAAATATTCCGGATATTTACGCAGCTGGCGATTGCGCTCAGTTTCAGGAAGCACTAGAGGATAGAAAAACAGTAGAGCAAGTTTGGTACACAGGCAAAATTCAGGGCGAATGTGCAGCATTAAACATGATAGGGGTGGAAACAAATTACAATCCCGGTTATTGGTTTAATTCCGCAAAATTTTTGGATATTGAATATCAAACCTATGGAACTGTTTTAAGTAAATTGCGCGAAGGTGAAGAAGAATTTTATTGGGAACACGCCGATTCAAAAAAATGTATGCATCTGGTTTACAAAAAGTCAGATCATCTTTTTATCGGCATAAATATTTTCGGCATCCGTTTGCGACATGAATTATTTAATACCTGGCTTAAAGAAAAGAGAACTGTAGAATACGTTCTCACCCATCTTAAAGCCGCAAATTTCGACCCGGAATTTTATGCGCAATTCGAAGAGGAAATTATTTATGCATGGAATATACGCAATCCCCAAAAGCAATTAATTTTATACGAAAAAAAGAGTTTGATGCAAATGATATTTCGATAGAGGAGTGGGCAGTGGGTAGTGGCAGTGGGTAGTGGCAGTGGGCAGTGGCAGTGGGCAGTTTGTAACATTGAAAGATATTCCTTCGAACTAAACTTTTAATTAATAAAAAAGTTACATGCCCTTTCGTGCGGAGGCTAGAAAGAGTTGGAATAAATCATATAAAAGTGGGATTGAGAATATAAAATGTTTACTCAATTAATGAATTATTAAATAATAAAAAGGGTTTACACATTTATTTATAGTCGTGCATTCGAGCCTAAATAAATTTAATAATATAATTTAATAAATTGCTTGGCTATTAATTTACAAGTGTGCATAAATTTTTAAATGAAAATGGAAGTTTTATTCGGAGCAAATCAATTAACAAATTATCCAATTAACAAATTAACAAATCCAAATGGCTGATTCTAATATATCCATGTCGATTTCCAATCCGCATCCTGCAAACTTTAATGGGATGCAAAAAACCGGATTGTCCGTTACTGCATTGGGAATACTCGCAATATTTCTGGCCTGGGCAGGCGTTGGTTATGATCAACCGGTTATTTTTTTATTGGTGACCATCGTTTGTTTATTCGCCGGTACAATTATTTATACTTTAGGTTCTTACGGAAATCTTCCTGCGGGAATAAAAAATAACCGCACCATGTTTACTTCCATGTCGTCGCGTGGAGCGTTGGCCTGGATGTCGGGAATAATTATTACCGGATTTTATGTTTGTCTTTATTGGAAAGATTATTGGCAAAAAGTTTTCGGGGTTGATCTTTTAGGTGGATTGATAAATATGTTCAATCCATTGAGTGAGGTTTTGAGAAATAATCCTGCCGATCAATGGTTTGTATATGGTTCCTTTTATACCATTGCAGTTGTGGTAATGGGATTTAAATTCATCTACAAATACAGGCATAATAATTATCAGATCATAAGAACCATTTCGGTAATGTTCTTTCAACTCGGCTTAGCGTGGTTATTACCGGCCGTTATGAAATCCTTGTATAATTATGAACCATATCTAACCTATTTCTGGCCATTAGATTACGATGCGATATTTCCTTCAACACTCAGCTATTTTCAAACGCAAGGTGCATTTGGTACTTTTTTTATTTTTTGGGGATTAGTGCTCTCCTTTGTAGTAACACCAATTCTTACCTATTTTTTTGGCAAACGCTGGTATTGCAGTTGGGTATGCGGATGCGGTGGATTGGCAGAAACTGCAGGCGACCCTTACCGCCATCTTTCCGACAAAAGTTTGAAGGCCTGGAAAATTGAAAGATGGATGGTCCACTCCGTTTTGGCAGCAATTATTATCATAACTGCGCTTTTATTGGTTGATAATAGTTTTAAAAATCAATTATTGGGTTCCTCTGCGAAAGATCTTGCAAAGGGATACAGTTTTGTGATCGGAATGGTTTTCAGCGGGGTTGTCGGAGTTGGATTTTATCCGATTATGGGAAGCAGGGTTTGGTGCCGTTTCGGTTGCCCTATGGCGGCTTACATGGGAATTATTCAGCGATTCAAATCGCGTTTCCGCATTACTACAAACGGCGCCCAGTGTATATCCTGCGGAAATTGCAGCACCTATTGCGAAATGGGTATTGATGTTCGTGCTTATGCTCAGCGAGGACAAAATATTGTTCGCGCGAGTTGCGTGGGTTGCGGAGTTTGTGCCGCCGTTTGTCCGAGAGGAGTTTTGAAGTTGGAAAACGGTCCGGATAATACCAATCGCACACAAATACTGTTCAGTAGTGACGATTTGAAAATTCTTTCTTAACATTATTTAAATATCTTTTACATTTCACGTAACTTTGTGCACTTTTTGAGGAAGGGGACAGGTATAAAAAATGCAAAAAATCAGTGTCATCATTCCGGTCTTTAATGAAAGTGGTTCCATAGGTCATGTTTTACAGGATATTCCTGCAAATCTGGTGAACGAAGTTATAGTAGTGAATAACGGGTCAACCGACAACACTGCTGAAATTGCACACCAAAAGGGCGCTACTGTTCTGTTAGAAGTAAGAAAGGGTTACGGGTCGGCTTGTTTGAAGGGAATAACCTACATTAAAAACAAACCAAAAGAAGAGCAACCCGATATTATTGTGTTCATTGACGGAGATTATTCCGATTATCCCGAACAAATGCAAATGCTTGTTCAACCCATTATCGAACAAAATATCGATATGGTAATTGGAAGCAGGGCAAAAGGGAAAAGGATAAAAGGGTCCATGGCACCGCAACAAATTTTTGGGAACTGGTTAGCAACTTCACTCATTAAATTGTTTTTCGGAGCTAAATTCAGTGATCTGGGTCCATTCAGGGCAATAAAATGGCAACAATTGCTGGAATTGCAAATGGTGGACACTAATTACGGCTGGACTGTGGAAATGCAAATAAAGGCTGCCAAAAAAAAGCTGACCTTTGTAGAAGTGCCAGTGGATTACAGGCCGCGCATCGGAAAATCGAAGATCACCGGAACCCTTAAAGGAACAGTAATGGCAGGATATAAAATCATCACTACCATTTTTAAATATTTTTGAACCAAATGATTGACATGTCAATCTCTATAATAGTAATATATACCATCGCGATCACCCTGCTTTTCTTTTATTGCATAATGCAATTGAGTTTGGCCATCCATTACATAAAATTCAAGCGCACTCTGCAAAAAGAAGATGCAAAGTTTGAAATTCCTGAAGAGGAATATCCGCTTGTAACTGTTCAACTTCCGGTTTATAATGAACTTTACGTAGTTGAACGTCTGATTGATGCCATTGCAGCCTTCGATTACCCTAAAAATAAGTTAGAGATACAACTTCTCGACGACTCCACCGACGAAAGTTTTGAAATAGCACTTCGAAAAGTGGAATATTACCAAAATCTCGGAATTGATATTGTGCAAATAAAACGCCCCGAACGCAAAGGATTTAAAGCCGGCGCTTTGGAATACGGATTAAAAATTGCAAAAGGCGAATACATTGCAATATTTGATGCCGACTTTACTCCTTATCCCGATTTTCTTAAAAAAACAATTCCTTATTTTTTAGAGGACAATAAAATTGGTGTGGTGCAGGCTAAGTGGGAACATTTAAATAAAGATTATTCCATTCTTACCAAGATGCAAGCTTTTGCATTGGATATGCATTTCACGATTGAACAACAAGGTAGAAATGCAGCAGGCTACTTTATTAATTTTAATGGCACAGCCGGTGTATGGAGAAAACAGACAATAGAAGATGCCGGAGGTTGGAAAGCCGATACACTTACCGAAGATCTTGATCTAAGTTACCGCGCTCAATTAAAAGGTTGGAAATTCAAGTATGTAGAAAATGTAACTGCACCTGCAGAATTACCTACCGATATGAATGCATTAAAATCGCAACAATTTCGTTGGAACAAAGGTGGTGCTGAAACCGCGAAAAAGATCGGCAGAAGCGTGATGAATTCCGAACTTCCACTGCGAATTAAATTACACGCAATTGCGCATTTATTTAATACCACGAATTATATCTTTATTTTAATAACAGCAATTTTGAGTGTTCCGTTGTTATTTATCAAAAATCACTATATCGATTTTAACTATTTTAAATACGCGAGTATTTTCTTGTTGGGATCATTGGCAATTGCATATGCATATTATATTTCCACCATGCAGCGCGAAAAAACAATGCGCAAAACATTGCACATATATATCACGCGTTTTCCTATCTTTCTAGCAATTACTATGGGTATGAGCCTGCACAACGCATGGGCAGTATTCAGAGGCTGGATAGGTCAGAAAACAGATTTTGTACGGACTCCTAAGTTCAATATTATCAACGGGAAAGACTTATGGAAAAACAAGAAATACGCTGCTACTAAAATAAGCCCTATTACTTATCTGGAAGGATTATTCAGCATGTATTTTTTAATGGGTATTATCATGGCCTTTTATTATGAAGATTATGGTTTATTGCCTTTCCACATTTTTGCATTTACCGGTTTCGCATTAATTTTTTATTTTTCGCTTAAACATTCCAGGTATAACTCTTAACAATGATCAAAACAGCAATTACCGGCACCTGGAGATTTGCTGTGTATTTGTTGATGGTTGCTGTTTTCATCTTGATCGGGTATTTTACTGCTCGTGAAAATTTTTTGCAGTTATTTGTTCTCTACAGCGCTGCCTTCGGATTATATATTTTATTAATTAAATACGCCGTTGCTGATGATCTGGTAAAAGAAGGAAGGTATCTCGGTTTATTCCTACGTTTTATTTTATTATTCAGTATACCAAATCTCACCGACGACTTTTACAGATTTATTTGGGATGGTAAGTTGTTATTAAACGGAATAAACCCCTACGCCTTTTCTCCCGAACAAATAGTATTCGAAAACATAAATCACACTGACCTTACCAATGTGGTGGATGCACATTTATTTAATGAACTCAATTCAAAACAATATTTTACCATTTATCCTCCGGTATGTCAATTCCTTTTTTCTATTGCCGCGTATCTTTCATTTAATAACACCTACGTAAATATTGTTCTACTCAAATTTTTCATTTTTTTGTTTGAGGCAGGTACCATTTTATTGCTGCCAAAGTTATTGCAGCAACTTAAAATGCCGGTTAAATATCAGCTGATCTACACTTTAAATCCATTAATAATTCTCGAGCTTACAGGCAATATGCATTTTGAAGCAATAATGGTATTTTTTCTTGTTTTGTCCATTTATTTTCTTGTAAAACAAAAAGATATTTTTTCGGCAATTGTTTTTGGATTTGCCATAGGTTCTAAACTTTGGCCGGTGATGTTGTTGCCACTTTTCTTTAAATTTATAGGATTCAAAAGAACATTACAATTTTGTTTGATCAGCGGAACCACTGCATTAATAATTTTACTTCCCATGTTCCTGCAATATAAAAATATAGTGGGAAGTTTAAATCTCTATTTTCAGCAATTCGAATTTAATGCGAGCAGCTATTATCTGTTCAGATATTTAATTGGCAAGGATGAAAACTATGATGCTTTTTTATTGATGCAGAAATTATTACCCTTTCTTACATTATTAGCAATAACAATTCTGAGTGTATTTTACAAAAAACAATATTTCCTCACCGCCTTGCTTTTCGCATTCTCCATATATTGCCTTTTTGCTACAACCATTCATCCCTGGTATTTATCACCGCTTATTATATTATCCGTTTTCTCAAATTTCAGATATGCTATAATCTGGTCATACTTGATTTATCTATCTTATATCACTTACGTTACACCCGCTTATCTTGAGAATTATTATTTGATAATTTTGGAGTATGTAATTGTGATCGGTGTATTCTTATTTGAGCTAAGAAATAATAATAACCAGAGAATTCCAAGCATGGAAAAACAATTAGCTATTAATAAAGTCAATACACCACTTTAAAAGTCACAAACCGATTAATAATATCATAATTATCACCTCTTAGATCTACGTCAGAACTCAATTGTATTTCGCTATTTATAATAATTCGGTCTTCAGATATGCCTTTTTCTATTAAAAATTGTAGTATGGTATTCAGCCTTTCGTAACCCAATTCAGGAAACTGCTTTTCATTTTTTTCACTAATGTATGCTGTCAACTGCATATTTATCAGGCTAAACCTTTGCATTATTTCATAAATAGCTTGTAGCCGACTTTGCATGTCATAAGTAATTTCAGAGGATGCATAATCAAAATAAATACCTGGAATACACCAATCCGCTTTAGCTCTATCTGGTTTAATTCCTTTACAAATTTCCAACAAAATTGCTCTTCTTACATTCTCACAATTTTCTATAGGTATAATAATACTTGACAATGGTTGAGGATCTTCAAAATCCAAACAACCATCTCCATCACTATCCTTTGAAACACCACAAACATCCACCGGAAATCCTCGTGGAGAATTTATTTCCTTATCAAACTCATCCAGCACACCATCATTATCCGTATCAACAATAATTAAAACATTATTAACCTGCACAGAAGTTCTTAGAACCACCTCATATGGAAATTTCAAATGCAGAATTTTTTTCTCCCCGGAATTTTGAATCTGTCCTTTAACAACACTTGAAACAGAACAAAATATTAATAGGGCAATTATTTGATTAATCATCACTCTATAAAACTAATGAAATTCCAAGCAATTTTTAAACTACTACAAATCCGTGAAATCCACGAAATCCCTTTCAAATCCGTGATCCATTATATTAAAATCCGCGTAATCCGTGAAATCCCTTTCAAATCTGCGATCCTTGCTCCCTCTGTGATAAAAAAATAAGGGGTGGAAATTACTCCACCCCTTAGGCTGTCATGATTATATGTATATATCAGTATTACTTCTTGATAATGTGGAATTCCACACGACGATTCATTTGGTGTTCTTCATTAGTGTTAGCACCTTCGATGATAACATCAGATTCACCTTTATAAACGATCTTCATTCTGCTTTCAGGAACACCTTTTTTAGTAAGGTAAGCTATTGCTGATTTAGAACGATTTTCAGATAATTTCATGTTCATTGATTCACTACCTTGAGTATCAGTGTGACCTACTACATCAACTTCTAATTTTTTGTATCTCGTCATGATCTCAGCAACCTGATTTAATGTAGGTACTGCATCCGGACGGATTTCAAATTTGTTAAGATCGAAGAAGATATAAGGTAAGATCCAGTCAGCAGCTCCACCGCCATCGCGATTCACACCTTCTAAGGCTTTATCTACATAAGCTTTTACTTCTGTCATTGTAACGTGAACGTTCTGGCAGTTTTCCATAGGAAGAACCGGAGAAGAGAATGGTTCAGGATCTTCTGAATCCGGACAACCGTCTTTATCAGAGTCTAAACTCACACCATGTGTATCAACCGGAGTTCCTTCAGGCGTATTAGGTTCTTTATCTAAGCGATCAAGAACACCGTCGTTATCTGAATCTTTTAATAATTCATCAACATCAATTTTAGCCATTTCCTCATATAAGTATGCAAGTGGGTTTAATTCCCAAAGTGGATCTACTGATTCAGCTTTACCTAAGTTTATACCGAAAGTAAGGTTAGTATATTGGAACATGTCAAAGTGATCTGTGTAGTCACCATCCAATTCCCAACGCTGACCATCTGCTAAGTCGTCGAAGTAATGTGAAGCTCTGTGTTCTAAACCAATTTCCATGTTAGTTCCGATTCGGTAAGACATTCCGAAACCACCGGAAAGACTAGGGTTACGAATCCAGGTTCCTCTAACTTCACCTTCCTCACGTGCAGCAGGAGCAGCAACTTCAGCCTGTGTTTCATATTCACCGTCCAAAACAGCATGTATCGCATCGATACGCTCTTTTTCTGATGTATTCTGAGAACCGAAGGCTCCGAGAATAGCTGCATAGTCATATGGTGTTTCACCATCCAATGCATCCATCTTGGTGTTAAACATAAAACCACCAACTCCAACAAATGCATAAACTAAAAATTTAGCAGAAGCGGTGTGAAAGTTTAAATTGTTAATATTAACCATCAGATCCAATGATCCGTGACCAATACTTGTTTTATAATTTGGCACCCAAACGTTACCGGTATAGTCGGCACCTGTTGAGTAATTCTCATTCGTGCTGTTTGAAAAAGCACCATTGAGTGTTTTGTTAAACGCATAAGAACCCTGGATGAAATCCTGTCCGTAAGCAGTACCATACATACCATGCAAACGCATTGATAAAAGGTAACCTAAGCTTTTACGGATATTTAAACCAACTCCAAAAGCAGGAGTGTGGTTACCACCGAAAGGTTCAGATTTAATGTCTCCCATTATCTGGGGAACTCCAAGATGTAATCCAAGTTGCCATTTATTGGCAGGTTTTGGAGGAAATGGACTTGTTTGGCTTTGGCCAATGGTAATGATGCCAACCAGCAACAGTACCGTAAACGTGAGTTTTCTACTAATCATGACGTATTAATTAAAGTTAATAATATTTTAAATTCTATAATGTATAAAATAATCTAATATGACGGCAAAACTATAACCCCTATTGTTCTTATGCAAATCGGAGTTGCAATTTTGTCAAATTATTTTGCAAAATTGTAAAAATTAAGGTGTTCATTACCTATTTTTAGTTAATCAGACACGAAATTTAACAATATAAAAAAATCGGCCAACCCTTACTCTCACAATTAATAGAAACAAAGCTATACTTAAAAATGAGAAAACCAAAAAAAAATTAAAAAAAAATTTGCACCCATGCAACCAATTAATTCCCAATCGCATCAAAAGCCTTCCTAATATACACAAATTTATCTCAAAAGGGTAATAGTGCCGGTTTTTGAAATCGGGATATTTAGCGTTGAGACTGACTTGATTTCATAAATATAGGCCCCGATCTCCTGTGGCTTGCCCTGAAAATGACCGTCCCAGCCAATTTTCACATCATTGGAAGCAAAAACGACCGATCCCCATCTGTTATAAATAGCAATACTGTAAGCGATGAGCAATTCAGTATGTATCATAAATAGGTCATTCAGCCCATCTCCGTTTGGAGTAAAGGCATTGGGCACATTAAAATCTATGTCCACCCAAACATTTACAGAGTCAGTTGCACTACAGCCATTGGCATCGGTTATAGTTATATAATAGGTCGTGCTGAAAGTTGGGGAAGCAGTTGGTTGCATACAATCTGTGCAACTTAAACCATCGGAAGGGGTCCATTCAATTGAAGTAATAGGGTCGGAAGGTGACGTAGCTTCCAAAATCACAGAACTTCCGTAGGGAACAGTCTGATTTGGACCAGCATCAACAACTATGGGAGCAGGTTGATCAAGCACCACAGAACTGAAGGTAACAGTACATCCATATGCATCTTTAACATAAAAGGTATAAACGCCTGCATACATTGCGATGAAATTGCTATCGGTTTGCCAGCTTAAACCATCGAAACTAAATAAATAAGGCAAAACTCCTCCGGCAGGATCTAACTCTACTATTCCATCATTTCCTCCATAGCAGGTAATATCAACGGTGAGAATAGTATCCAATGTAAGCAAGGGCGGCTCTATAATGGTGATCTCCTCTACATAAGTACATCCATCCACTTCCTGAATTGTAATGGTATAAACACCCGGACCAAGATCATATATACTATCTGTAGTTTCACCGGTTGACCAGGAATAGGAAATTGGATTTACATTTCCCGTGACATCCACATCTATCCATGCATTTGCATCGCCATTGCAGGTAATATTTTGAACATCTACCACCACATCGTAGGGAGTAACTATGGTAACAGTAACATCATCCGACAGGGTTGTTCCGTCGCACAATACCACTTCTGCGGTATACGTAGTGGTAACGATTGGTGTAACCTCAATGCTGTCGCCCGTTCCGATCTCTAAACCGGTTGCTGTTTCATACCAGGTTATTGCACTTGGTAACCACACCCAGGTTTCGTTGGTTGCCGACCATGCTGAGGCATTTCTGCCGGCTATTGCATATCCCTCAGTTCCATCCTCATTTAAAATTCCCTGTGTTGCAATACCGAGATCCCAGCCCGGACAAACATCCACAGAGGTTAAATGATTATCTATTTGATTAGTAGTTTCGTGCAAAACTATCTGGAATGTACCTTCGAAGCCCGTACAGGAAAATAAAGGAACATCTTCCCAACTCACTATTAATTTTCTGTTCGGGGCAGTGCCAACCACTTCATGAAAGATACAATTTGTACATAATCCTGAATGCCAGTCAGTCCAGGGACCAAATATTGCTGCTTTTGGAACTCCTGCAGCTGCATCGGGAATGGGTCCATCGGGGGTCCAGTTCACATCCATTGCACCCGTCGGATTTAAAAAACTGATCCAACCATTGGATGCAATATAAAACTGAGTGTAGATCTCTCCGAAATAACAAAAATCAAATCCTATGGAATAAGGACCCACATGAGTATCATCAACCATGTTGTGCACGCTTCCCGAAATTGGTTCGGGTGCATACGGCACTGATTGATAAGTATATTCTTCGGTGCCATAACTACCATCCACTGTTGCATATAACCATACAGGTTCAGAACTACAGATTACCGTATCGGGATAGGCGACAATACTTTGGGCAAAATTGAATCGAAATAATGAGCTTAATAATATTAAAATGAGGAGGCTGCGCATATAGAGCATGAAAGTAGTCAATTTTCCGCTAAAAAAGAATGAGATTTGTTAATTTTCTGCTCTGTGTAAAAATAATACAAGTGGATGGGCGGCTTTATAACATTTTAGTAATTCACCTAAAAAATCTTTAGAGAGAATTTCTTTATCCGTAAAATATTTTGAGACAACAAAACTTCTGTTCTTTAAATATTCCACTGCCGGATTATCAGCTGTGTAGCCCTTTGGAACGGTTTTTAATCTTTCTATGTCATCAAATCCCTCAAAATATTTTTTAAAAGCGGCGGCCTGAATTATTTTTTTAAACGCGCCGAGATCATAATCAATTTCCTGTCTGATATTTTGTAAAATATCTGGTGCCGGCATATAGGAACCAATAGCTGCAAATGATTTATTACCGGGTTGTAAATGGAAATAATATCCCGCGGTCATCATGTTTTTTCCCCCTTTGCTCATGGCCGTTCCCATGTTATTTTTATAGGGACTTTTATCCTTTGAAAACCGCACATCCCTGTTAATCCGAAACACAGTTTTTTTGGGATCTAATCCTGAGAGAGAATTGTCCATTTTTTGTATTTTAGAAATAAGTTCAGTGTTGAATTCCAAAAAATTGGCTTTTGCTGACTCAAACTCAGACCTGTGTTCCTCAAACCAAGGTTTGTTGTTGTTTTTGTCCAGTTGCTGTAAAAATTTTAAAGTTTCCCTTTGAATTTGTGACATTTTCTTATAATTTTATGTAAAAATATAGAGTAATGCATTAGCATTGTTTAAAATCTTGATGGATTTATATCATGAAAAAGCAATTTTCCAACACAATATTGATCTTACTTTTATCCTTTCCCCTAGGGGTAAAATCGCAAACTTTTCTGGCACCCGGAATCAAAGAATTGAATTTAAGCAGCTTTATTTCTCCTAACCAGAGAGAGGTAAATCAGGAACTTTTAGATCAAACTCCTTTATTATTAAGAAACCATCCAGAATTTGGAATTCTCCCTAATGATGCACCCTGTGAGGATTGCTTTGAACTTTTAGAAAAAAGGACAAGTAATACGAAATTTTATATCAAAAAAGGAACTGCAGGGACCAAATTTTTTTCTCAGGCATCCTATACTGATTTGCACTACAAGGATGAAAATGGAGATATATTAACTATTAATTCTTATTTAAGTCCAAGTGCAGATAATCCGAATGTTTATGAAGCTAAAAATCAGACTAATCCAACTACATTAAATTTAACACATGGGTTCACCTCTATTCAACTAATGGACAAATCTACTTTTATATTTAACAAAACACTTAGCGTTTATTGGACAGAAGATCTAAATACAAAAAATGTGGTTCAACACATAAATCGAAGTCAGTATACTGTTGGAGCTGATGGGGCACAAATTTTTTCAGCTTTTAAAAATATAGATCAACAATTAATCTTTGGAAATGCGTCCGTTAAATCAAATTATATTATAAAGGATGCCACTGCAATTAATAAGGATTACAAATATTTTGTAGTGGAGGAAATAATTGAATTACCCTCAGGTTATTCAATAAAGATTGATCAGTTTGAAGGTGAGAAAAACAAATTTGGTTTTTGGCATGGTGAATTAATTTTGGAAAATGAAAATGGAATTGAAATGGGCCGTTTTCAAAAGCCATTAACTTTCGATTCTGATACTAATAATTTACAAAATACATATTTACCAGATATTGCAGGTTACCTAATTGAACAAACTGATAATATTTGTATTATAAAAATTGTTGTTGATAATGATTGGATGACTGTTTCGGAAAGAATTTTCCCCATTATTATTGACCCGACAGTTTTTGGTACAACAACTACGTGGACTGGAACTGCAGGTATGGATGATTCACCAACATTTTGTAGTACTATTCTATCCGTACCGACTCCTGCAAATGCAACACTTACAGGTTCAAGCATTCATTGGGAGATTTTTACACTTGGAAATGCAGGTTCCTGCGGAACAGGAGGATGCAAAATTAAACATATGCAAGTTAAAATTTGTACTACTTGTGATTGCAGTCCAGGTGGTGCTGGCATCTGGGGTTCTATTGCAAATTTTGCTGGATTATGGTTACCAACAGTGGATGACGCAACAACTGCCGATCTTGTCACATGTTATACGCCGCAATGTGCCTCCTTTAATATTCCGTTCACAGTATATTACAATCAATATAGTTGTATAACACCGGGAGGTTGTGTGAACACTTGCGCATATTTACAACGATTAGATATAATTATTGAGGGCGAAACAGTTAAAGCTACTGCTCTTGCCGAAGGCGCCACAGCTTATACCGTAGTAAATTGTGCAGATCAATCCGGATTTTTATCAGCATCAACACCAAATTATGGCGTACCCGGATATACATATACGTGGACTCCGGGTCCTTTGACTGGAAGCCCTGTATATGTAGTTTTTCCTATGGGTGTTACCGTTTATACATTAACTATTACTGATGCATGTGGGAACACTGCAACTGATAATGTTACTGTAACCAATAACTGTTTATTGTTGCCAATTGATTTATTAAGTTTCAGTGGATATAATCAGGATAAGAAAAATTATCTTAATTGGGTTACAGCTTCAGAAAAAAATAATAGTGGTTTTATAATTGAACGTTCTCCAACGGGATTACAATTTGAACCAATTGGGAATGTTGATGGCAACGGGACCACACAACAAAATTCCAATTATGGATTTATCGATAACGATCCATTCGAAGGTGTAAATTATTACCGTTTGAAACAGGTGGATGAAAATGAAGAATTTTCTTACTCTAATATAATAGCAATTAATAGCGGTGAAGTTACTAATACGCATGTGACCGTGAATAATGAAAAATTTGAAGATAATACTTTAAACCTCACTATTTTCTCTACCACAGCAGGTCAATCTGATATATTTATATACGATATGACAGGGGCTGCAGTAGCTTCACATAAACTTTATGTAGGTACAGGTGCAAATACAGTGAATCTTCAAATTCCTTCCTTGGCAAAAGGAGTATATATATTATCTTTTGTAAGAGGTGCTGAAACGGCAGAAACCAAATTTATCTACTAGTTTTCTATCTTTTTCACAGATATTTATTATCCTCCTTACCTTTGCACCATGATAGCAGTGCAAAATTTATCGATTCATTTCAGTGGTGAGTTTTTATTTGAGGATGTTACTTTCGCTTTAAAAGAGAACGATAGAGTAGGTTTGGTGGGGAAAAACGGGGCCGGAAAATCCACGCTTTTAAAAATATTGAGCGGGATGCAAAAGCCCGACAACGGTCAGGTAATACTTCCAAAAGATAGTCTTATAGGGTATTTACACCAGGATCTGAGCAAAATGAAGGGCAAAACTGTGTTTGAAGAAACACAATCTGCCTTTAATGAAGCATTGCAATTGGATGCGAGAATGCACCAGATAGAACATGAGCTTACCGTTAGAACTGATTATGAAAGTGATTCTTACCATGATCTGATAAATGAGATACAGGAAGTTTCGCATCGTTTGGAGATCATAAATGTTGCAACCATTGAAAAACAAATTGAATTGGTTTTGATGGGACTGGGTTTTATGCGTGAGGATTTTAATATGCCGGTGGAAACTTTCAGCGGTGGTTGGCAAATGCGTATTGAACTTGCGAAAATTTTATTGAGTAAACCGGAATTGGTTTTATTGGATGAGCCAACCAACCATTTGGATATTGAAAGTATTCAATGGCTGGAAGAATATCTGGAAACATATCCCGGAGCAATTATAATTGTGTCCCACGACAGAACTTTTTTAGATAATGTTACACGAAGAACAATTGAGATCGTAAGCAAAAAAATATACGATTATCCCGCAAATTATTCGCAGTTTGTGGAGTTGAGAAAGGAAAGAATTGATCAGCAAAAAGCAGCACAAAAAAATCAGGAAAAATATATTGAGCATACTGAAAAATTAATTGATAAATTCAGGGCAAAAGCAAACAAAGCAAAATTTGCTCAATCGCTGATAAAAAAATTAGATAAGATAGAAGAGATAGAAGTGGATGATGAAGAAACTGCAACAATTCACTTTTATTTTCCTAAACCACAGCGCTCAGGAAAAACAGTTGTAACAGGAAAAGATCTTTCTAAAACTTATGATGTAAAATTAATTCTCGATAAAATTGATTTTGAAATTCACCGCGGCGATAAAATTGCTTTTGTGGGGAAAAACGGGGAGGGAAAATCAACCTTGTCGAAAATAATTGCAGGACTAGAAAGATATAATGGAGAGATGGAGCTTGGGCACAATGTGCATCTTGGCTATTATGCACAAAATCAAGCGGAAACATTAAGTGGTGAGGATACAGTATTTGACACTATTGATAAGGTTGCTGCAGGTGAAATGCGTTCTCATATCAGAACTTTGCTCGGTGCATTTTTATTTGGCGGAGAAGCATCCTTTAAAAAAGTGAAGGTTTTATCGGGAGGAGAAAAATCCCGACTTGCCATGTGTAAATTATTGTTGGAACCATACAATTTATTAATTCTGGATGAGCCTACCAATCACCTTGACATGCGAAGCAAGGATGTATTAAAAAATGCATTAAAGAATTTTGAAGGAACGGTAATTGTGGTTTCCCATGACAGAGATTTTTTAAAGGGAATTACGAATCGCGTTTTTGAATTTAAAAATAAAGGCATTAAAGAACATATCGGCGATATTTACGATTATTTGGAAGCCAAAAAAATTACTTCCCTCGCCGAACTGGAGAAAATTGAAAAACCGGTAAAGAAAAAAGAAACACCTGTTATAGTTAGTGCACCAAAAGAAAATACCGAGGACAAAAAAAACAAGGAACGTGAACTTGTTAAATTGAAAAAAGAAATTGAAAAAACAGAAAAAGAAATTGCCGGTTTCGAGAATGAGATCTCAGAAATAGAAAAAAAGATGAATGACCCGGAATTTTATACGCTTCCTAATACTGCTGATATTTTTGCCAAATACAACAATCTAAAAGACAGCCATACTAAAAAAATGGAGGTTTGGGAGGAGATGCAATTGAGGATCGAGGAGTTTTCGAATGTGTGATTGATTTAACACGATACTTTCTGTAAATTCAGTATTTCTTCAGATTTGAATCCCAATATTGCATATAATACATTTGTGATATGAAAATGTTGATCGTTGAAGACGAACAAGCTCTGCTCGAATCTATAATACATTATATGCATTCAGAGGGGTTTGTTTGTGAATCGGCTACAACCTATTTTGAAGCTGAAACAAAACTTGCTGTTTATCATTACGAGATCATTTTATTGGATATTACCCTTCCAGGAGGCAATGGGTTAGATCTGATAAATGAATTAAAAAAACAACATCCGGAAACCGGTATAGTCATCATTTCTGCAAAAAACGCCCTGGACGATAAGATAAAAGGACTTGACCTTGGTGCAGATGATTATATATGTAAACCATTTCACCTTGCTGAATTAAATTCGAGAATAAATGCTGTGATCAGACGCCGCAATTTTAACGGGAGATCCAACTTGATCTTCAATGAAATAGAAATTGACACACTTGCTAAAGAGGTAACAGTACATAATAAGTCGATTAAACTTACCCGAAAGGAATACGACCTCTTATTATATTGTATCGTAAATAAAAAAAAGGTGCTTACTAAAGAATCGATTGCAGAACATTTAAGTGGAGATGCAATAGATATGGCCGATAATTTTGATTTTATTTATACTCACATCAAAAATTTGCGAAAGAAAATTGAGCAAGAGGGTGGTAATGATTATCTCAAAACCGTATATGGCCTCGGTTACAAATTCAGCGACCTATGAAATTACTGCAAAAAACAAACCGTATATATTTATTGTTTGCTGCAGTCCTTTTATTTATAACAGGAATATTGTTATATTTTATTTTTACCCGGATAGTAAAAACAGAGATTACAGAAAAACTGATCATAAATAAAGAAAGGATCAGCAAGGAGTTAGCAGATGGCAAAAATGTGCCTTCGTTGCCACCCGTAATTACCATAGAGGAATTACCTTCAGGTTCACCGGTTAAACTCTCCATAAAGGATACCTTATTATTTGATCCGGTTGAAGAAGACATAGAACTTTTTCACGAAATTGCATCTGTTGAAAACATCAATGACAAAACTTACCGGATAACTCTTCGGCAAGTGATTCTGGAACCACATGATTATTACAACTCAATAGGCTTTGTATTATTAGTAACAATGTGTATGTTATTGGTTTGTTTTCTTTTTTTTAACTGGCGAATTTCTAAAAAGATCTGGAAACCATTTTATAAGAATCTGGAGACAATAAAAAAATATGCTGTAAGTGAACAGGAAAAAATTGTATTGATCAGTTCCAATATTACAGAATTCAGTGAACTTAATACAGCAGTTGAAAATTTTACCGATAAGATCCTATCTGATTATCGTGCTTTAAAGGAGTTTACGGAAAACGCTTCACATGAATTACAAACTCCATTGGCAATAATAAATACAAAACTGGAATCCTTTTTGCAATCAGAAGAACTCACCAATGAACAAGCTGATCAAATTCAATCTGCTTATAGTGCCGCTATTCGTTTAACTAAACTCAACAGATCTTTGTTGCTGCTATCGCGAATAGAAAATCATCAATTTACTGATACCGAAACGGTTTATCTTAAAGATATTGTAGAAAAACAATTATATATTTTTGATGAATTTATTAAATCAAAAGAGCTGAAGGTTAGTTTAAATCTAAACTCAGATCTATTGCTACTGGTTAACGTGTTTTTAATTGAAACGCTCATTTCCAATCTTATAGGAAATGCGATCAAACACAATTTTGCAGGTGGAAATATTACCATTGACCTGAATGAAAATATATTTAGTATCATTAACACCGGCAAAACCACTGCAGTTAAACCTGAGCAATTGTTTCAGCGATTTAAAAAAGCTGACCAAGCTTCAGTTTCGCCTGGTTTGGGTCTGTCAATCAGTAGAAAAATATGCGAATTGCATCATTGGAGGATCGGTTATGAACAAGAAGGTGAACTTCATATAATTAAAGTTAACTTTTAAACAGGATTACCACAGATTTGCCTTTTAGTTTTGTTTTTTAACAACTTAATTATGATACCAATGTGCAAATTGTCCCTATTTGTGTTACTGTTTGTGATTGTAACCTCTTGCAATAAAAACACAACAAATATTTCGGAAAAGGAGCTGCCACAAGCAGTTCAAAATAGCTTTCATACTATATATGCCGCTGTAACTGATGTTGATTGGGAAAAGGAAGGAAATTTTTACGAAGCAGAGTTTGAAGAAAATGATGCTGAACAAACGATATTGTTTAATGCTAACGGCAATATTTTAAGAACGGAATCAGAAATACTAATATCTGCAATTCCCGCTGCTATTCCGCTATATGTGGAATCAAATTTTAAAGGATTCAAAATTGAAGAAACTGTGATTCTTAAAACCGCCGGAAATATTTATTATAAAATTGAGATCCAGGACCGCAGAAATGAATTGGATATTCTTTTTGATATGACAGGAAATTATATTTCAGAGGATAAGGAAGATTCTGATAAGAATGAATCGAAAAAAGATTATGATTAAGATTATTAATACTTGTAATAAACTTGTATTTTGATTAAACTTATTATATAAAAGCATTTATTTTCAAACATAAAATCTAAACTTTATGAAGGGTAAATTTATTTTAGTAATTATCTCTATTACTTTATCATCAGATTATTTGAACGGTCAAAATTTACAACTTACTAATTTTCCTGTTTATTCTGATTCTGTATTTTTTAAACGATGGATACAAAATAATTATTGGAGTGAATCCAGTATACCTGAAGACAGCCTTGATACAAAAAAGGAAATTGATAAAAAAGTTAAGATCTCAGGATTAGTTACAGTGCATTATCTGAATGAATTTAATACTAATGGCGACACTGTTCGTGATCCTGACGGATTTCGTGTTTTACGCGCGCGATTGAAGGCCAAGGGAAATATAAATTCTTTTGCATCTTATGAATTAATGATAGACCCCCGTTCACCTGAACAGGGAGGAATATTACGCGATGCATTTATAGAATTGCATTTGATAGAAAATCAGAATATTAGGATAGGTCAACAAAAAACACAATTCGGATGGGAGAACAGAGAATCAATTACAGAATTATACACTGTTAACCGGGCTGAAATTTCAGACGGTGCTTCGAGAGGAGAAAATTTACGTGATATTGGAATTGGTTTGTTAGGGCATATTCCAATAAATAAATCCCTCCGTTTTGAAAATGCCATCACTTTTACCAACGGAACGCGAATGGGTGTTACCGGCCCTTATGATTTTAATACCAAAAAAGCATTGTGGGGGCGATTGGGTTTGCGATATAAGGTGGAGGACCTCAGTGTTCATTTAGGTGGATCTTTTGGTTATGGAGGATTGCGATATTTGGGTGATACTATTGACAGTCCTACAGATGATATTTACGCAGATTTCAGAAGAATTGGAACGGATCTGCAGATTGATCATAAATTTTTCTTTTTAGCAGGTGAATTTGCAATGGGAAATGATAAGGTTGCCGATACCCTGATTGAAGAACCGATCGGTTATCAGGTTTTACTCGCCTTAAAAACTAAATGGGATATTGGTCCTCTGATAAGATACGATGCATTTGAGGACGAATTTAAGCAGTGCACCATAGGCATTTATTATGGCAAACCAACCGACAAATTTCGTTTGCTTACAAATTATATTTTCAGAGGGGGAATTATTGATATTCCCGGCGGGCATGATGATAGGTTGTATATACAGATGCAATTGAAATTTTGATAATTTTCAGTATATAGGTCTACCATATCTAGAAATTTTCAAAAAAACTTGGTCATTTGATACCTTTAATCGTATATTTGCGATATAAGATTAAATATGGCTTATTCAAAACATCTGGAATTTAAGGAAGACGAGGTTCAATTGGCAGCAATAGCAAAGGCTTTGGCTCATCCTGCCCGCATTGCCATCCTCAAAATACTTTCTAACGGACAATGTATTTGTGGGGAGATAGTAGAGGAACTACCGCTTTCTCAGTCAACGGTTTCACAACATCTGGCTGAACTCAAAAAGGCAGGTTTGATCAAAGGAGAAATTGATGGTCCGAGGGTATGTTATTGCCTCGATACACAAACATGTTCCAAGGCACTTAGTTTTTTTCAACTTTTATTTAAAGAAATTAAGTGTTGCTGAAATGGAAACATTAATAATTAAACCGGCAGAAACAGGTCAATTGGATGAAATTCAAAAACTTCTGAAAAATTCAGGATTGCCATATGAAGATATAAATAATCACTTGAAGGATTTTTTATGTTTGATGAATAAGGAGGAAATAATTGCTGTGGGAGGAATGGAAATTTATGATGATATTGCATTACTGCGTTCACTGGCAGTTACGGAAGGAAAACGCAACGGTGGATTAGGACAGCGGATATACTCCGCATTAATTGACCATGCAAAAACAAAAAATATTAAAACCATTTTTTT
>JAYSYX010000318.1:0-3225 GCA_043727235.1 Bacteroidota bacterium | reverse complement strand
TTTGCTGCTGCACGGTTGTAATAATCTGCTGCAAGCGCAAATTCCTCACGGGCCATACATATTTTACCTTTCAAAAAATAATGTTCTGGCAGCGGTTCAATGCTGAGCATTTTGTCGAGCAGTTTTTCCGACTTAACGGTTTTGTCATCGTCGTAATATTTTTGGACGAGTTCAAATGCATGAAATAAAATGGTATCTACTTGTTGTTGGTGAGCGGGAATAAACGTTTTCTTTTTATCTTTTAAAATTATAAATTCGAGTGTGGTGAGAGAGGATTCCACACCGATTGGAAATTCTTCCTTCGTTTCCGGATCCAATGCAAGGTGCATGTTGGATAAGGCCTTAATTAAATATGCATCCAGGTTTTTAGAATCTTTATCAATCGTTTTTTGAGCAAGTGAAAGTGATTTTTTGTAGTTGCCACTGTTATAAGCATCTACAAATTTTTGTGCATCACAAAGTAAAAAGCACAGAAGAAAAGCCGCAGTTAAAGGTATGTGTTTCAATTGAATGTAGAACGGAAAAGAGAAAAAAATTAGTATTTTAAGGATCGAATTTGTTGATATGAAACTTTTTTTGCCACGAAGATTCTAAGAACACGAAGGTTTCACGAAGAAGTATTTGAAAAGGATCAGCTGAATATTTTATATATAACGTAAATATATAAATTAGAATTTAAAGTAATAGGCAAGTACAAAGAAATCCTATGTCTTTTTCCCATGTCCTATATCATGTCATATGTCCTATGTCCTATGTCATGCATCCTATGTCCTATGTCATGCGTCCTATGTCCTTTTTGATGTAACTTTGTAAATGGCTAATAAAATTTCGCGGTTCGGGTCTGTGGTGCGATTAAAATGTCCAAAGTGCAGAGAAACAGATCTTTTCGTTAATAAAAATCCCTATAATTTTAATGAGATGGCAAAAATGTATAAAAGCTGCAGTGTTTGCGGACAGCGTTTTGAGCCGGAAACAGGTTTTTATTATGGTGCAATGTATCTAAGTTATGCCATCGGTGTTTTTTCAAGTCTACTGCTTTTCAGCATATTCAATTTTGTTTTCGGCATTACAACAAGCTGGGCGTTTTTAATGGTTGCATTGATCTGGATCGGGATCTCTCCATATCTTTTTCGATTTTCAAGATCGTTGTGGTTGAATTTGTACGTGAATAATCACCGAGACCTGTGAATAATTGACAATTGATAATTGATAATGGGCTAACTGCTATCATTGTTAGTTTTTAGCTCCGTAACTAAAAATGAGTAATGAGAATGCCTTGTATAAACAAATAATTGATAATTGACAATTGATAATTGATAACGGGCATACTGCTATCATTGTTAGTTTTTAGCTCCGTAACTCAAATGAGTAATGAGTTATGAGAATGTCTTATCCAAACACTCAGAATTTTATTAATTCATAAAACTTTATGTAAGAAATGTGAATTCCAATCCAAAATCAAAGATCTAATTATCAATTGTCAATTATCAATTAAAAATATAAGTTTGATATAGAAATCAAAATTCCCATCCAAAATCAAAGCCCAAATTGTCAATTATCAATTGTCAATTATCAATTACTACAGCCCTACCATCCATACCATCAACTTCTCCAGCTTCGATTTAATTTCTGCGCTGCCGCAGGTGTAGTTATTTATTATTATGCAAAATGGAAGTAGGTCACCGTTTTTTGTTTTTACGTAACCGGAGTAGGAACGCACTTTGTACATGGAACCACTTTTAGCTAATATTTTTCCGTTGGCCGCTGTATTTGCACCGATTGATTTTAATGTTCCTGTTTGCCCGGCAATGGGCAAGGAATTTTTAAATACGGAGAACTCAGGTTGATTTAATTGGTAGTTCAACATTTTACACATTTGCGCAGGGGTGATCACATTTAATCGCGATAAACCACTTCCATCTTCCATGTTAAATCCAATTAAATTTATTCCTTTTCCGGTCCAATAATTTTCCACTGCTTTAATACCGGATAAAGTGCTGCCATCATTTAAAATTACCTTACCGGTTGTTTTTAATAAAGTTTCAGCGTATAAATTATTGCTCTTTTGATTTGTATGATATATAATTTCGCTTAAGGGTGGAGAGGTATATTGAAATAAAAATTTACGAATATTATTTACTTCCATTTTTTCTCTCTTCATTGCATAAACCGTGGTGGCTTGTTTATTCACTTTTACGCCATAATTCATCAAGGCTTTTTTTAATTCCAGCGCTAAAAATAATGGCGGATCAGGCATGGAACCATCAACGGTATATGCTTTTCTGTTTGCAGGAATTGATCCGACCACATAACGATAATAATTGTCCGGAGCACCATAAATAAATGCTTCATCTCCACTCCCACCCACTTTTACATCATTATAGACAGTTAAACCCTCTATATCAGGAAACATGCTGTCAATTGTAGATTTGCTGCTCGTGGAAGAATAATACAAGGTATAAGAATTTTCATACACATTTAATCCATAGGGTCCCGCCCCGTAATATTGCCCAATATCATCCCAGTTCCAACTGCCTGGAGTTGAATAATCTTCAAAAGCGCTTGCATCAGCAATAATATTACCTGTGATCTCTTTAATGCCTTTATTTTTTATTGTTAAAGCCCAAATAGAAAATAAAGAATCAAATCTCAAGGTCGAATCCAATCTGTCGTTCCCTAAAGAAGGATCACCTGATCCACGCACATATAAATTACCTGTTAATATACTGTCCTTGGAAATGGTGCCGTCGTATTCAATAACTGTTTTATATCTATATTTTTCACCAACAAGATTTAAGGCGGAAATGGTTGAAACTACCTTCATACTGGAGGCAGGCACTAAACTTTTTTCTGAATCATATTCTGAAATAATTTTTCCCGTTTTAGGATCCAACAAACAAAATCCCCAACTCGCATGAACAAGATCTTTGTCGAGCGACAAGGCCTTTAATCCACCGTTGAGCCTGTTCAGGCCAATGGTGTCGATCTTTAATTGTGAATAAAGCGGAATTTCTGATAAAAAAAGAAAAAACAATATATAAATAAATTTCTTCATAAAACTTTAAAATACTGGTCTAATTAAATTTGTAAGAAACGATAGAATCGCCCATAATTATTTTAATATTAGATACTGAGTCGGAATTAAACTGCAAGTGACTATCATTTGTATTTCCATAAAAGTCTAAATTCAAAAAATGAAATCCCGGCAAACAATATACTGTTTTA
>JAYSYX010000317.1:0-23914 GCA_043727235.1 Bacteroidota bacterium | reverse complement strand
ATCAAAATTCAACACCTACGCCTCCCCCACTCACCACTGCCACTCACCATTCACCCCTCTCCCCTATGACTCCCCTCTTCACCCAAAGTTTAATCCCTCCTTCAAAATAACCTCAATTTTCTTAACGGCATGATGAAAACTTGCTTTGAGTGCTCCTCTGGAAGTTCCCAATATTTCTTCCATTTCCTCGTATTTCATCTCCTCAAAATAGCGCATGATAAATACCTGTTTTTGTTTTGCAGGAAGGGTATCAATGGCCGACTGTAACTTATCTTTTAAGGTCTCCCCATCCATCCACACCTCCTCTTTGAGACTGCCGGCGTAGGTGTTGGATTCAATTGAAACCCCTGCATTATTTTTTCTGTAACGGTCTTGCAAAAAGGTGATGGATTCATTTGTTGCAATGCGATATAACCAGGTAAATAATTGACTATCTTCTCTAAAATTTGGTAATCCCTTCCAGGCTTTTATAAAACAATTTTGCACTACATCATTTGCATCATCGTGATCGGTGACCATGCGACGAACATGCCAATAAATTTTTTTGGAATAAACAGAAACGAGTTGTTTAAAACCGAGATCCCTGGTTTTTTCGTTGAGACATAGATGGAGGATCTCTTTATCAGTCATGTGGTCGAAGACAAAAATACAGAGGCCACAAAGGCACAAAGACACAAAGGTTTCACGAAGAAAAACTATTTAAGTGTCAATTCTTTCTCTGCATTACTTTTAATGCGGCATCCACTACGTGTTGAGTACTCATTCCGTATTTAGTGAGCAATTGTTCTGCAGTTCCACTTTCTCCGAATTTATCGTGAACTCCTACATATTCGATTGGTGCAGGAGTATTTTCACTAACTGTTTTTGCAATTGCACTTCCTAATCCACCAATTATCTGGTGTTCCTCGGCAGTTACCACACAACGCGTTTTAGCAACAGACTGTATGACTGCATCAACATCTAAAGGTTTAATGGTATGAATATTAATTAAATCGACGGAGTAACCTTTTTCTTCCAAAATTTTTGCTGCTTCAATTGCTTTGATAACCAGGTGACCTGTTGCAAAAATGGAAATATCTTTTCCATCCTGAATTTTCCAGGCTTTTCCTATTTCAAATTTTTCGGTGGATGGATAAAATACAGGCCATTTTGGTCTTCCGAAACGAAGATAAACGGGCCCGATATGTTCAGCCGCTGCAATTGTTGCAGCTTTTGTCTGATTATAATCACAGGGGTTGATAACCACGAAATTTGGCAACATTTGCATCAAACCTATATCTTCCAATATCTGATGTGTTGCGCCATCTTCCCCCAATGTAACGCCGGCATGAGAAGCAGCGATCTTTACATTTTTATTGGAATAGGCTACCGACTGTCGTATCTGGTCGTAAACGCGACCAGTAGCGAAATTGGCAAAGGTGCAGGCGAAGGGAATCTTGCCTCCAATTGTTAGTCCCGCAGCAATTCCAGTCATATTTGCTTCAGCGATACCGCACTGGAAGAAACGTTCAGGGTGATTTTTTATAAAATCATCGAGTTTTAAAGAACCTACCAGGTCGGCACAAAGGGCAACTACTTCCGGGTTCAACTTTCCTAATTCCGACATACCTGCGCCGAAACCGGAACGCGTGTCTTTCTGATTGGTGTAATCTACATTTATCACTGTTACATTTTTTAGAGTCTGACGGTAAGCGCAGTTCCTGTAAAAACTTCGAAGGTATATTCTTTGGTTGCAACCATATCTTTTTTGGAAAGATACCGATAGATAACAGTATACTTTCCAGGCTGCAAAGCCAGTGTTTCCTTTAAGTTTGTATCGCTCAGCTCGTAAACTTCCTCCAATTTATTCTCTTTATTTTCATAGATCGCTCCGGCTATTTGTTCATTTTTACTGAAAGTGACATATCCGGGCGCCGAGATCTCAATTGTTGTTGTTTTATCCTGTTCAACCTGAACTCCGCTTACCTTAATTATCGGCAAAGTTAAAATTTCAAGTTCATACTCACCAATTAATAATTTCTGGCTGTTGTTGGAAGTTTGATTTGTAACGATCTTATTATCCTTTTTGATGATACAATTAATCTTTCCCTTAAAGGTTTCTCCTTTTACGTATACCTTTAAAAATCCTTGTGGAGCAGGTTCAGTAATAATATTTAGTTCTCCCTTTGTGAGATCAATGTTCTTTTTAATTATTTCGGGTGTTGTATGTATTTGAAGATCGTAACTCAAAGAAGGATCAAGTGTAATAGTATCAGGATTTCCTTTTGGATTTAAAGTGTGGTAATAATTAAATCGTGTCTTCCCTTCCTCTGCTTCCACGAAGGTCATGAGCATATCTGTTTCGGTGGCATCCTTATTTACATCTAAAAGATCTACTCTTGTAAAAACGGAATTAAATATTTTAGCGATTGTTGTATTTATCACAAATTCGGTTTGCACTTCCGATTCAATATTCAAAAATTCGCCCATACAGGAAAACTGCGAATATTCGGTTGCGTCAATTCCAATTCCAATTACATAGGATTTAGTAATTATTCCCTGATTTTTTAATCGAAGTACTACTTCACAAGGATTTAATCCGCAAGATTCGAAACCATCGCTGACAAGAATTAATATATTGCGATAATTTTTTGCATCCACACCAAAATCGTTAAGGGTTTGTTCTATTGAATATGCGATCGGCGTAACACCTTGCGGGCGAATATCATCGAGTCTGTTATTTATAGCGAGCGCATTTTTAGATTTGAAAGCAATTTCCAATTTGGTGTCTTCGCAGTCATTAACGGGTTGCGGACTTTGATGGCCATATATTCGCATTGCCATTTGAACATTAGGCATTTCGTTTAAACTATCTGCAATACCGTTCACCACATTATGTGCAGCCACCATTTTAGAATTGCGATCCCAGTTTTGCAACATACTACGCGATGCATCCACTAAAAACAACACACGTGTCGGCTGCGTAGTTTGTGCAAACAATTGTGTACTGATAAATAAAATCAGCAACAGAGGAAATAATTTTGAACTATATGTAATTCTTTTTTTCAATTTTATATTTTTATCAATGCTGTTTTATTTGTTTTAATTGTAAAATTGGTTTCCTTAGTGTTAGCAGATGCTTTTTTAAGATTTGATCTGCTGAATATCCTATATTCTCCGGGTAATAATTTCACCATTTCAGAAACGCCTGAGCCCGCTAATGTTGATTCGTAGATCTTTTCCAACTTTCCGTCGGTTACAGTGTATATACTGTAAATTTTATTTTCGGGGGAAGATATATTGAGTGTGCCTGGAAGTGGAATTTCTATTTTATTATCAACTCCGCCTTTAATTTGGTAATCTTCATAATGGATTCTTGGAAGAGTAAGAATATCAATATCATAAGTGCCTGCGATATATTTATGTTTGGAATTAAAATTCTGCACATATAAAATTTCACCGTTTTCGTTGTTTCTTACCACACATTGTTTTTCACTAAAGGTGGTTCCGGCTCCCTCTGTAAGTTGCAAAATTCCGAGTGGTACATCCACACCAATAATATTGTGTTTACCCGGAACTAATTCAACATCTTTTAATGCTACCTCCGGTGTAGTATGTACAACAATATTATATTTTCCGATCGGATTTAAATACAAGGTATCCGGTTGATTTTTATCATTGGGTGTTTGAACATAGTTATATCTCACCTCACCTGAAAAACTATCGTAAAAGGTTATTTCAATATTTTTTTCAGTGGGCAATCCGAAGGCATCAATTAAATTTACCTGTGTGGTAGTAATATTTAATGCTTGCGAAATTACTATGCTCATGGCGTTGGAAAATGCTTTTTCATTTCCCGCATCATAAAAACTTCCCACGCATTCAAAATTCTTTTTATCTGCTTCTTTTAATCCGACACCGATTACAAACGGTTTTAAGGTTATGCGTTTTTCTTTTAGAACATCTGAACTTGCGCAAGGGTCTCCTTCACAATTTTCAATTCCATCCGTAATTAAAATGATGGAGTTTGTTCCTTCTGTAGAAATAAAATCACCTGCTGCAAGAAAAAGAGAATAGGCAATTGGAGTATATCCCTGAGGGGTAATGGTATTTAATTTTGCTTTAATAGTTGCAGCAGAATTTTTAGATATAGGCACTTCCAGTTTGGAATCCTGACAATCATGTGCAACTCTTGGGCTTTGATGTCCGAAAACACGAATGCCGATCTGTACATCCGGTTCCGCTCTTTGAATACTATCGATGGTTTTTACTACAAGTTTTTTGGCCACTTCCCATTTATTGGTATTGTTCCAAGGGTCCACCATACTGCCGCTGCCATCCAACAATATGAGGATTCGTTTGACATTGCCTGCCGGATTGGTTTGGCTGTAACTTGCAAAAGCAATGAAAATGGACAACAAAAGTAAAAGTTTGCGCATAGTCTGGCTCCGATAAAACGGAAACAACCTTTAAAAGATTGTTTTGCAAATAAACAAAAATGCTGCCGTTTATACGCTGTTCTCAATGGAAGCCTATAAACAGTGGTTTTGTATCAATGTATAATATAGTTTGCAATAAGGCCTCAAAAGAGTGTTATTACAAATTTCTGAGCAAAAAAAATGTTATTGATCGGCAATTATAAGTTTTTTGGTAATGATATTTTTACCCGAACGAATTACTCCAAAATAAATTCCATTTTTCCATTCGAGTGGAAATTCGTTCAAGCCTTGTGAGATTTTAGCTTCAGTCATTTTCTGACCGATACTATTAAATATTGTAAAAGTAGTATTGCTTTCAATCTGGGAATTAATTTGAAGATATACAATATTGTTGTCGTGATAAAATTGAAAATCACCATTGTTAATTTCATTGATATTCTCCAACGCCGGAAAATTGATTATCAATTGATTTGATTGTGGAGATAAAGTATCTTCAATTCCATAAGCACTGGCAACGGATAAAACATAAACATAATAAGGTACTCCCCATACAATTAAATTTCCCTCACTGTCGGTGCTTGTAGAATTCCCGTTTAATACAATATCGTTCCCATCTGGAATTACTGAAAAATAATTTGGCAATTCCACTGCCTGGGCAGCTGTTATATCAAAATCGAAAGCGGTTGCAAAATCCACAATAAATACCCTGTATTCTTCAATAGTTTGTTCCAATGCTGGAATGGAGAATGAAATTTTAATATCATCACCATTGCCGCTCTCGGCAATATCTTCCAACATAATTAAATTAACAACCGATGTTTGTGTTTCAATAGTAATAACTTCCGAAGGTTCAGATAAAACACTCAAAGCAGCAGTTGTACCATCGGCAACACTTAAAATAAAACTTTTATATTTTTCAGGTTCAATAAGATCACCATCTGAGTCAGTAGATAATTCGTTTAAAAAGATAGTGTAATTTAATTCTCCCGGCAAAACAGAAATATAATTTCCGGCAGTAACAATTTCTGCATCCGCCAGCGTAAATGTGTCGGCAATATCTTTTTTTACTACTATAACTCTGTACTCAGTAATTCCCTGATTAGTTTCAGGTTCATCGAATGATACTTTAATATCCAACCCATTTCCAAAATCATCTATATCAGCAATTGTATTATCAAGAACAGCAGAAACTGCATCAATTAATTCCACCTGGTCGGAAGCTTTCGATATCATATTTAAATATCCCGCTGCCGGATCCATAACATTTAAAATAAATAATTTATAGGGTTGTGAAACGGTAATTATATCGCCATCACTATCCTGTGAAAGTGCCGTAAATGCTGCTGTATAATCCAAACTGCCATCGGGAATTATTTCTATATATTGTTCCGGCAATAGTCCATTTGCAATATCAACCGTGAAATCATCCGCTATTGCTTTTTTTACACAAATGATGCGATACAGATCTATTTCTTCTTCATCTCCGGCTGCGGTAAAATTAAATTGAAGGTCCTCTCCTGTTCCTGAAATTCCTGCATCTTCCACAGTATTCCAAATGGGTGAATAATAAACAATTTCTGTTGTAATTGGAGTATCTGCATTTAATTGATATGCATAATCATGAATTGTTATACCGCTTAAAATATCAACGCTCAATCGCATCCATCCATAATGCAAAGCCCCATCGATATAAAGTTGAAACGCTGCAAATTTATCAATAGCTCCGGCCCACTCGCCACCTGCAATTGCCTGATGATCGTAGCTGCTATAAACATTAAAATTTAATCGCTGATATAAATTTGCAAGGTCTAAATGAAAATTTAATCCTTCATCAATTATTTCTCCGGAATTAATTAATGGAGCAACGGTAAATATAATTTGTGTGGCACCTCCTGTATATGTTGCCCAGGGTAATCCTGAATAAGTGACCGGCACTGTTTGAGTACTAAAAGCAATCTGATTATCTCCCAAAGGATTGATACGCAATTTTAATTCCGGTAAGGTAAAGGAGCTTGCTGTTTCCTCATTAAAAATCAATTTAAAGTCAACATCTCCATCCTTATCAATATCGATCTGTACCTCATCGGTAAATGCAGTTTCATCAGGGTCAACATCAGTATAAATAATCTGCGCATTTGCAACATTCGAAAGCAATAAAAATGCAGAAGAAAAAACGGAGTAGTTAGTTAATTTTATCAGTTGATCTTTTTTCACGATTTGGAGCGAATTAATTAGGATGAAAGTTACGGAAAAAAAGGGAAACGGAAGGAGTAAATCATCAATCTGGAAATGTGAGTTCGATATTCAAGACTGATTTCAATTTTTTCGCTAGTCCTGAGATGCCAGCCCAGAATATTTCGATTTTTGTAGAGACGCAATGCATTGCGTCTCTACAAAAATCGAAATATTCACACGACGTAATGATGTCCTTTGTCATCATCGGAGATTAAAGAAAAATTTTAATATTACATTAGGTTTTAGGGAGGAAAATGAACTTCCGGCTAACTTAGAGTACACTCATTACTCATAACTCATTTCGTGAATCGTGAATCCGTTCCGGCTAACATTCGATTTGATGGAAAGCTTCAAACTTTCGGCTCAGTAGGAGCAATCTCATTACTCATAACTCATTACTCATTGTCAATATCGTCAATCGTGAATTGTCAAGCCGCTTACCTCAACTTTTGATGAAGACATCAACCTTTCGGCTCAAGAAGCGCATACTCACCACTCATTTATCCTCCGTAGCTTTAGCGAAGGTGGACCATTTACCACTCACCCTTGAACATTCACCACTCACCCAATCAATAATCCCCCAACGTCTCCTCAAGTTGCCCCAAAGCCTTCTCCAGCTGCTCATTATTCGGCGCTACTCCATGCCATTGGTGATCGTTTGTCATAAAATCGACGCCGCTTCCCATGAAAGTATGTAATAATATCATCACGGGTTTTCCTTTTCCTGTATGTTGTTGGGCAGTTTTGAGGGTGGAAAGTATCTTTTCCATGTCGTTTCCCTCTTTAAGTTCGATTACATCCCAACCAAATGCTTCCCATTTGGCTTTGAGGTTACCTAAACTCATGACTTTTTCGGTAGGGCCATCAATTTGCTGACCGTTATAATCTATTGCAGAAATAATATTATCTACTTTGTGATGTGCTGCAAACATGGCTGCTTCCCATATTTGTCCCTCATCCATTTCACCATCGCCGTGCAGAGTATATACCAAACGATCGTCGCCGTTTAATTTTTTTGCCAGGGCGGTGCCAATTGCAACGGATAAACCTTGTCCTAAGGAACCGCTCGCAATTCGAATACCCGGTAAATGTTCCGCTGTTGTCGGGTGACCTTGCAAACGCGTATCCAGTTTTCGGAAGGTCTTTAATTCTTCTATCGGAAAATAACCTGCTCTGGCTAAAACACTATACCAAACAGGAGAAATATGACCATTACTCAGAAAAAAAACATCTTCCCCTATACCATCCATTTTAAAATCGGTATTGTGTTGCATTACATCAAAATACAAGGCAACAAAATAATCTGCGCAACCTAATGAACCACCCGGATGCCCACTCTGGCAACCATGAACCTGACGAATTATATCTCTGCGCACTTGTGTGGCTATACGTTTTAATTGATTGATATCTGACATGGAATTGTGTTATTTTGGGCAAAGGTAGGAAAGAAATGGGACACAGGAATCGGGACAGGGGACACGGGAAAACAAACGGTGGGGTAAGGAAAATTTCGTATGAAATTTAAACTCCTTTCTCCTTTAAGACATAGGAAATAGGACCTAAGAAATAGGACCTAGGAAATAGGAAACAAACGGTGGGATTTTGTAAAATTTCGCAAGAAATTTAAACTTGTCCTCCATAGCTTTAGCGAAGGAAGACTCCTTTCTCCTTTTAAGACATAGGAAATAGGACCTAAGATATAGGAAACACAAACGGTGGGATTTTGTAAAATTTCGCAAGAAATTTAAACTTGTCCTCCATAGCTTTAGCGAAGGAAGACTCCTTTTAGCCACCGTAGCTTTAGCGAAGGCGGCTTTCTCCTCTCTCCTCACTCCTTTTATTTATATGATCCAATTAAAAGATTAAAGTTGGAATTATTTCAACATTACTCCACCCTATCATCCAAAATCTTCTGCAGCGAATACATCTCATCCCTCAACCTCGCAGCCTCTAAAAACTCCATATTTTTTGCTGCCTGCACCATTTTCTTTTTGGTGTCGGAAATTGCTTTTTCGAGTTGGGGCTTACTCATGAGTTGTACTACGGGATCTGCTACGAGAGATGACATATCCTGCGGTTCAATATAGGGTTGCGGGTCGCCGCTTTTGAGATTGACGATACTGGATTTTTTGAATATTTCTTCTGTTGATTTAATAATTGTTGTCGGGGTGATATTGTGTAACGCATTATAAGTAATTTGTTTTGCGCGTCGGCGATTTGTTTCGTCGATTGTGCGCTGCATACTTTCTGTTATTTTATCGGCATACATAATTACTCTTCCGTTCGAATTACGCGCAGCTCTTCCGGAAGTTTGTGTTAATGATCTTGTATTGCGCAAAAAACCTTCTTTATCCGCGTCTAAAATTGCAACTAATGAAACTTCGGGAAGATCCAAACCTTCTCTTAATAAATTAACTCCAACAATTACATCTATTTTTCCCAAACGCAGATCGCGCAAAATTTCCACGCGTTCCAATGTTTCCACTTCACTGTGAATGTATCGGCATTTTACATTCATTTTAAATAAATATTTTGATAATTCCTCTGCCATTCTTTTGGTGAGTGTTGTAACTAATACACGTTCATTTTGTTGAATACGCAGATCGATTTCATGAAGCAGATCATCTATTTGATTTAATGATGGTCTTATATCAATTGGCGGATCCAATAATCCTGTTGGTCGCACTACTTGTTCTACAATTACGCCACCGCTTTGTTTTAATTCAAAATCAGCGGGTGTTGCACTCACATAAATTGTCTGATTTAACAAACTCATAAATTCATCGAAATTCTGAGGTCGGTTATCCATTGCACTGGGCAAACGAAAACCATATTCCACCAGATTAATTTTTCGGGCTCTGTCGCCACCATACATGGCACCGACCTGCGGAACGGAAGCATGACTTTCATCGATCACCATTAAAAAATCTTCCGGGAAATAATCGATAAGACAGAATGGTCTTTGACCTTGTTTTCTTCTGTCAAAAAAACGCGAATAATTTTCTATACCGCTGCAATATCCCAATTCCTTAATCATTTCAATATCGAAATTCACGCGTTCTGCTAAACGTTTTGCATCAATATATTTTCCTATACTTTCAAAATAGCGAACTTGTGCATCTAATTCTGCATGTATCTCATGAATTACAGAAGGTAAAATATCGCGTGGAGCTATATATAAATTCGCAGGAAAAATGGCAATGTTTTTTTGTGACTCTGTTTTTTTTCCTGTATCAGGATTAAATACTTCTATCTCTTCAATTTCATCTCCAAAAAAAGAAATGCGATATCCAAAATCTGCGTATGCGGGAAAAATATCTACAATATCTCCATTCACCCTGAAATTTCCGCGTTTAAATTCCACTCCCGCCCGACTATATAATGCATCCACCAAATAATGTAATAATACACTTCGCGAAATTTTATCTCCCACATTCAGTTTGATGATACTTTCTTTAAATTCTGCGGGATTTCCCATACCGTAAATACAACTTACTGTTGCAACTACAATTACATCGCGCCTACCGCTTTGTAAACTGGAAGATGTTTTTAAACGCAATTTTTCCACTTCAGCATTTATGGAAAGATCTTTTTCAATGTAAGTATCTGAGGATGAAATATATGCCTCGGGTTGATAATAATCGTAATAACTCACAAAATATTCCACAGCATTATCCGGAAAAAATTGTTTGAATTCACCATATAACTGCGCGACAAGGGTCTTATTATGCGAAAGTATGAGAGTAGGCTTTTGTACCTGTTGAATCACATTTGCAATGGTGAAGGTCTTCCCGCTGCCCGTAACTCCCAGCAACACCTGCGCCTGCTCTCCGTTGTTGATACCATCCACTAACTGCTTAATTGCCTCGGGTTGATCGCCTGTGGGTATAAATTTGCTGGTTAATTTAAAATCCATAAAAACAAATAATAAAACTGTATTATGCTATATTTTCTCAAATATAGGGAGAGAAATGAAACCCTTTTACCGATAACAAATAAAACATGATTTCGTTTCGTTAATTTTGCGCAAAATTGAATTATGCGTTTTACAGAAATTACTTCTATTACCGGGATGCCGGGATTGTATAAAATGGAGTCTCAGAAGCCATCCGGCGTTATTGTCACCTCACTAACTGAGGGTTGGACAAAGTTCATCTCCAATAGGGAACATCTGTTCTCCCCACTGGAAAATATTTCCATTTATGCTGATGATGACACCATAGATCTTTTGGATGTGATGTTGATGGCCTACGAAAAAAAGGAAACTATTCCACCTGCAGATGCCAAAGCAGACAACGACACTTTAAAAGCATACTTTGAACAAATATTGCCAACCTACGACAAGGAAAAAGTGCATTTAAGCGATATTAAAAAATTCGTAAAATGGTTTGCTATTTTAGATGAAAAGGGTGTTTTCCAAACCGAACTTGAGGAAAAACAAAAGGAAAAAGAAGCAGAAGAAAAATTAAAAACAGAAGAAGTGGTAAAAGACGAAGTTGTAGAAAGTGAGGAGCCAAAACCAAAAGCTAAAAAAATTAAACCGAAATAATACTAAGTTTTTTTATATAAAAAAACCGATGGCAAATCCATCGGTTTTTTATTTTTCAAAACATTGCAGGTTATATTTTAATAAATTGTTTTGTAAGTTTTCCTTTTTCATTTGAAACTGATACGAAATACAAACCACTACTGAACTCTGTAAGCGGAATATTAAATGTTCCGTTTGAATTACCGAAATTTGTTCTATAAATTAATGTTCCGTTAATGTCAAACAAGTTAACAAATATTTCTCCATTCACAGGAGTTGCAATATTTAATACCAATTCATTATTGGCCGGAGAGATCATATCGAATGAAATTCTATTTAATTCCTCAAGGGTAAGGGGATTGTTTGCAGGATCTTCTTTAACAATGATACTGGAAGTATAAATTTCATCTCCCGAAGCATTTTCTTCACCATCACTTGCATTTACTGCCACATAAAAGGTAACATCACCGTGTGCGTCATCGGGGGTCCAGTTGAAAGTCCATGTTCTTGTGTTGGTTCCGGAGGTTCCTGAAAGGGTATGTGTAATATATTTTCCACCACCTGTAAGTTTTGTGTGAGATGCATTTATCAATGTCATATCACCCAATTTACTGCCTTCAATTGTTTGAGGAGAGGCCTGGAATCCAAATTTTGAAACACCAGTTTCATTTATTGTAACTGTAACCAAATAATTTACTCCGGACAAATATCCGGATTCCGGAACATCTGTAAATATCAATCCATCCCTGTTCGAGGCAGAGCCTGTGTGACAATCAACATGGGCACATGTTTGGTCATCACCCGGTGAACCTGTATTTCCTGAAGGGGCGCCATCTTCCTTGGCAAAACTATTGGTGGATATGCAGATCCCAATGGTTAATATAAGTACGAAGAAGAAAACATTGATCTGATTTATTTTTCTCATAATGGTTTTACCTGAATATGCCGTAAAATTGCACAATGCAAATATATGTAACTACATATAATTTGCGAAATGACTTTAAAATTACTTAACATTTTTTCATTCATGTTTGTTCAAATATTTGATTTGTCGCGTTTCCTGAAATCACCTTAGTAATCACTCTATCAATTATTCCCTTTTCGTTTACAATAAAAGTGATCCTGTGAATGGTTTTGAGTATCCTTCCCATAAATAACTTATCACCATAAACTCCATAATCTTTCACAATTTTAAGATCGGTATCAGCGAGCAATGAAAAAGGCAATTTATATTTATCAGCAAATTTCTTTTTTGAATTAACCGGGGCATGCGATACACCAATAATTGTGTACCCATTTTTTTTCAATAGGGAATAATTATCCCTGAAATTACAGGCTTCTTTTGTGCAGGTTTCCGAATCATCGTTCGGATAGAAATAAAGAACAAATTTTTTCCCTATTAATTGCGCAGAGCTGATCAATTTTTCATTTTGATCGGCTGCACTGAAAGGTGGAGCTTTATCACCGGCCTTTAAATGGGTAATGGAAACAATTTCTGCCATTCCTCAATAAATCTAAAAATTTGGTCTCAATTGTGAGGTGGCATAAAATGCATTGATATGTTTTACCACTTCATCAGCATCGTCTGTAATAAACAAGAGGTCGAGATCTTCTTCACTGATATTATTTTCTTTGTGCAACATTGTTTCTTTTACCCAGGCCATTAATCCTTTCCAATAGGTCTTTCCAACCAATATAACGGGAACACGTTCAATTTTATGTGTTTGAATAAGTGTGAGAGCTTCAAACATTTCATCCAGGGTGCCAAATCCGCCGGGCATAAAAATAAAGGCCTGCGCATATTTTACAAGCATAACCTTGCGCACGAAAAAATACTTAAAATTGATAAGTTTATCGCGGTCGATATAGGGGTTGTGATTTTGTTCATAGGGTAATTCGATATTTAAACCCACAGATTTTCCACCCTCTTTAAAGGCTCCTTTATTTCCGGCTTCCATAATTCCGGGTCCACCACCGGTAATTATTCCGAATCCCTCATGCACTAATTTGGAGGCAATTAATTCCGATAACTTATAATATTTATGATCGGGTTTTGTTCTCGCAGAACCATAAATGGAGACACAGGGGCCTATCTTATCCATATTTTCAAATCCATCCACAAATTCCGCCATGATCTTAAACATGCGCCAACTGGATTGGGCACTCAACTCTGTCCAGTCCTTAACTTTAAACAGTTTTTTTCTGCGATACTTTTCTGCCATAAAAATAATTTATAATGATGCTTTATATTTTTTTGTTGAAATTAAGTATAAACCCATAAACGTCAAAATTCCGTTCAACAACAATAATTCATAGCCGATCTGGTATCCGCCCAGAAGTTGTTTTGAATAAGTATTAATAAAATAACAACAAACAGGAGCGATTATACAAAATATCCAGACCCACTTATCGTAAACCTGCCGTTTGGTCAATATCCCGAAGGCAAACAAACCAAGTAATGGCCCATAAGTGTACCCTGCAACTGTAAATACCGCATTTATAACGGTATCATTATTTATCGCTTTAAAAACCACAATGACTATAAGCAATAACACAGCAAACCCTATATGAATTATATGACGGGTATTTTTTTGTTTAACGGATTCCACAGTTGTGGTATCCATTCCGAGTATATCTATACAAAAAGAGGTTGTGAGTGTTGTTAAAACGGAATCGGCACTGGAAAAAGTAGCAGCAGTAATTCCGAGAATAAAAACCACTGCAGCAAAAGTTCCTAAATGTGATAAGGCCAAAATCGGAAATAACTGATCTGTTTTTGCGGGAATAGCTATTTGCATAGTTTCTGCATATTCATACAATAAAGCTCCCAGGGATACGAAAAATAAATTGATAAATATCAAAACAAAACTGAACCATAAAATATTTTTTTGTGCTTCCGGCAACGTCCGCATACTTAAATTTTTCTGCATCATATTCTGATCAAGTCCGGTCATCACAATTGCAATTAATGCGCCGCTTATAAATTGTTTTCCGAAAAAATTAGCTGCATTAACATCCCACACAAATATTTTTGAGTATTTACTGTTTGAAATAGTAGTTACCATTTCTGTAAAATTCAGGTCCATTTTGTTTGCAATGGCAACTATGGATAATATCACCCCCAACAATAAAAAAGAAGATTGCAGGGTATCTGTCCACACCAACGTTTTAATCCCCCCGCGATAAGTATACAAAAGAATTAAAATGATAACTACCGTTACCGTAATTTCAAAAGGGATATTCCAGTTATCGAAAATAAATAATTGTAATACTGTTGCCGAAATATATAAACGGAAAGCTGCACCAATTAACCTTGAGAGAATAAAAAAGAAGGAACCTGTTTTTTGAGATGTGGATCCAAGTCTTTCCCCCAGGTAAGTATAAATGGAAGTCAGGTTCATTTTGTAATACAATGGTAATAACACCTTTGCTATAAAATAATATCCCAGCAGATATCCAAACACAATTTGCATGTAACCGAAATTCTGTGTGGCAACCGCACCGGGCACCGACACAAATGTTACACCGCTAAGTGAATCTCCTATCAATCCAAAAGCAACAGCATACCAGGGGGAAGATTTATTTCCCAAATAATAAGCATTACTTCCAGCATTGCGCGAAGTGACCCATGAAATGAGAAAGAGAAAAAGGAAATAAACGGATAATATAGTTACAAAAAACCAAGGCGACATTCGGGACTCAATTAATCTTCGGGGAAAATTAAATGTAAATTATGAATTTATAAATGAAGATATGAACAGTCCTGAATATGAAAATCTTGAAAACTGAAATTTAAAAGGAAAAATCATGGATTCTGACATTCGTAGGTGGCACCGAATAGGAATACCATAGAAATGGCGTTAGATGGAAAACGTATACGAAGTGAACATACTTAATCTAAAAATTACCCCGAATAAGAAAATCATGAATTAAATAATAAACAATGAAAATATGGGTTTATTTCAAGTTTATTTATGCCAAAGAGATTATGCAGATTTTCTATTCGGGGTAAGCCCAACTTATACAATTGCTAAGTCGCTTTGCTCCAACCATTGTATAAGTTGGGCTAAAAAAAGAAACGGGATGTTTTTCAAACACCCCGTCTTTATATTCTCCAACCATTTAATATTTTTATTTGTGTTTTTTAGGTTTATTTATATGTTTTGTGCCGGGGCAACCTAAAATATCTTTTGTACTTGTTCTGAAACCTTCTTCAATACCTTTAATTAAATTTCTGCTGAAGGTTACACCATACCACATATAAAAATCAGTGTTTGTAGGATCACCTCTCCAGTCGTTATTTTCATAATCAAAAGGTTCACCAACTAAATACTCACCGGTTCTGTTTGACAAATTATATGCGTCGATACCATTGGCCTCTATCAATAAATTTCTGTCGACATAAGTTTTACTTACATCATCTAGATAATCGGTAAATGTCCAGCGTGCACCGTATTCCAAACCGAGATTCCAGCGTTCAGTTAAAGCCATTTTAAATCCTACGCCAAAAGGAACTGCAAATTCATATAGGCGGTATTTTTCACGAAACGGAAAAATTTCCATGCCCTGGCCCTCGGTTCCCAATGGTTGAAGATCATACCATTCTCCTTCGTAATATGCTTGCGGGTTAAAATGAAATCCTGCGAGACCTGCGTAAACATAGGGAGCAAATCTCTTTTTAAATTCAACAGGGCGATATCCCCCTATATAATATTCGAAAGTAAATGCAACCTCTGTCACATCAGATGTAAAACTCAAATTTCTAACGTTCAAGTTAGCTCTGTCACTGTTTTTATCTGCAGCAGAAATAGTTCCGCTATACACATTGAACTTAAGCGCCTTTTTATGGTCAATATTGTATTTGATAAATCCACCATAAGCAGGATGAGATTCACTCATAACAACATAGTCATGCGTCAAATCGCCATAGTAATTGGACACACCACCCATAACACCTACCTCAACATAGGAAGATTGCGCTACGAGATTGCTTGATATGAAAAGAAAACTGAGGAGTTTTAATATTTTCATCCTGTGGTTTAATTGATTAATTAACAAAATTATCAATTTGTTTTCAAAAATTGTAATTCAACCCTAATATAACTTAAAAATGACGATAATATTGTGTGTGAGAGGTATAATAATTAACGGTTGAACAATTTTTTAGTGCCATAATTGCCTTTTTTAAAGCTTTTTCTTATTCCCGGGCAATCAGCTTTCTTTCTGGATTGGCGTAAACCGGGTTTTTTGAGATTTTTACTTACCTTATATTTACTGCCATCCCAACCTTTAACAGCAATATTTCGTGAAAGTGTTACTCCCGAGAAGATGTACCAATCTTTATTGGTATCATCACCTCTATATTTATGATCATCGCGCAACACTTCAATTCCGCCATTCATTTCATCCGTTCTGTTAGACAGTTGCCATGCGATATCGCCGTTTCCTTCCAGCAATATTTCCTTCGAAACATAGGTTGTGCTTACATCATCCAAATAATCGGTGCTGGTTTTGCGATAACCCATTTCAATTCCGAGGTTCCAGTCCTTTGTAATGGAACCTTTAAATCCAAGTCCCATCGGTAAGGCATATTGCGTTAAACTATATGGTTTTCGGTCTGGGTAATAGCTACTGCCCTGTCCCTCCGTGCCTAAGGGTTGCAAATCATAATACACACCATCGTATTTCGCCATCGGGTTGAAATGATAAACGGCAAATCCGATGAAAATATAGGGCGAAAGAATGTTCCAACGGTAATTTGGGTTGTATTTTTTAAGAAACAATTCTGCAAATACGGAAGCCTCCTGAATCGGAGATTGAAAACTGAGATTGCGTTCCTGTTTCCATTGTTCGGTAGAATTATCGTCATTTCCGGAAATAAATCCCTGATAAATGCTTCCCTTTAATGCGAACCAATAATTGAGGTTGAATTTATAAAAAGCTCCAACAGAACCGTGGGTTTCCTTTGGAACAAATGCAACTGGAGCAAGGTCTCCCTGGTAGTTTCCAACTCCACCGAATACCCCAATTTCAACATATTGCTGAGCAGTAGCAGTTTGTATCTGCATTGCCAAAAACAACAACATAAAAAACCGGTGCGTGCACTTGATCATAGTGAACAGAATTAAAGTCCTTACAAATATGCACTATCTGCATAATATATACTCATATACAGCAAAAATAGGGTAAAAACCCAGTGGGAGGTTAAGTCACTTATTAAACAATAACTGCATAATTCTTCAATTGTGTCTATTTTTGCTGATACCTTATCTGATAATGAAATCTAAAAAATTAACCCTATTACTCGCACTCTTTGCCGGAAGCAGTGGAGCAGATCGATTCTACTTAGGCCAAAACAACGCCGGATGGATTACTCTGCTTGGCTTTTGGGCCATATTACCTGCGTTGATCTTCGCAATAATAAAATACAATATATTTCCTAACTGGGAGCCCTTCCTACTTACCCGTTTTGCCATACCAATTGTATTTCATTTATATGCCGGAGGCAGATATCTAGTAATGAATGACGCACAATTCAAGTCACAAGATGTATCAAAAAGTAAAACTTTTTTACTCACAGCTGTGGCACTGGTGGTTTCAATTCTGCTTATAATTGGTGGAAACAGACTCTTAAATTCTGTCCAAAGCATCGATATCACAAAAGTGGATGCAGAAGTAAATCTGTCGGCTGAACAAATGTCAGGGGAATACAGAGCTGATGAAGAGGCTTATAGAAATAAGTATGACAATAAGGTTTTACAGATTGAAGGAACAGTAACAGAACTCGGTAATGACTTTGAACAAGGACAGTATTTTGCTCTTCGGGGATTAAACAATGACCCGTTTGGAATTAAATGTTATTTTGTAGAACAGAATAGTACAGATGCCCAACTCGTTAAAATAGGAGATGTTGTTGTGATTAAAGGTGTGGGGAGCGGAAACAAGTTGGAAAATTGCAAGCTCATATCTGTAAATGGCAAATCAAACTGATTAAATTAAAATCTAAATATTGAATTTTGAATCTACCTTCAAAATGGATGGAACAAGCTGTAAATGAATTTGCCAAACTTCCGGGTATTGGTAAAAAAACTGCATTGCGTTTGGTGTTGCATTTACTTAATCAAAAACCTGAGGAAGTAAAGTTATTTACGGAGTCTGTTTACCATCTTAAATCCGAAATACGGTTTTGTAAAAACTGTTTTAATATTGCGGATGATCAGAATGAACTTTGTTCTATTTGTAAAAATCCGAAAAGAGATCATACCACCATTTGTGTAATTGAAGGATTGCGTGATCTCATTGCAATAGAAAATACTAATCAATACAATGGCGAATATCATATTTTAGGAGGCGTAATATCGCCCATTGAGGGCATTGGGCCTGAGCAATTACACCTCAACGAATTAATACAAAAAACAGAGACCGGGAAATACCGTGAGGTGATCATGGCACTTAATCCGACCATAGAAGGAGATACCACAATATATTATATCACAAAAAAAATACAGGATAAGGAGATAAAAGTAACTACTATAGCACGGGGAATTTCCTTTGGTGGCGAATTGGAATACACCGATGAAGTTACCCTTGGCCGTTCACTGACCACACGCCGTCCTTTTGAAAATTATATGCATAAAAACGAATGATCCGACTCAGTGTAATAATTGTCAATTACAACGTTAAGTATTTTCTTGAACAGGCAATTCAATCTGTAATAAAGGCCTGTGAAAATATAGAAGCTGAAATTATTGTTGTTGATAATAACTCAGTGGATGGTAGTGTGGAATTTATTGAATCAAAATTTATCAATATCGGAAAAGACAAAATTCCTGAAATTAAGATCATCCCAAATAAACAAAATACCGGATTCTCCAAAGCAAATAATCAGGGAATTCAGATCGCAAAAGGTGAATATATTTTATTGTTGAATCCCGATACAGTTGTTGAGGAAGATACCTTTGATAAATGTCTTGCTTTTATGGATTCCCATGCCGATGCCGGAGCATTGGGAGTAAAAATGATCGATGGAAAAGGCGTTTTTCTACCCGAGAGTAAAAGGGCATTTCCGAGCCCGGAAGTCGCATTTTACAAGGCCTTTGGACTAGCTGCATTATTTCCGAGATCAAAAGTTTTTGGTAAATATCACCTTGGATATATTGGAGAAAATGAAACCTGTGTGGTGGATGTACTTGCGGGCGCTTTTATGCTTTTGCGCAAAGATGTTCTGGAAAAAACAGGATATCTGGATGAGGATTTTTTTATGTATGGCGAGGATATAGATCTGAGTTACAGAATTGTAAAAGCAGGATATAAAAATTATTATTATCCTGAAACGAGAATTATACATTACAAAGGTGAAAGCACAAAAAAAGCAAGTTTTAATTATGTAAAAATGTTTTATTTGGCAATGAAAATATTTGCACAAAAACATTTTTCGGGAAGGCGGGCCGGAACATTTATCACTTTGCTCAATATAGCTATTTATTTTCGTGCATTAATTGCCGGAACAGTTCGCATTATTAAACAAATTGCACTCCCCTTACTCGATGCAGTATTAATATTCGGAGGATTGGTAGTGATAAAGGAATATTGGGAATATTATGTAAAATATATTGAAGGAGGTGAATATCCCATCGAATATTTGATCATCAACGCTCCATTGTATTGTTTGATTTGGATCTTATCTATTTATATTAGCGGAGGTTACGACAGATCAACAAATCTTACCAAAATTGTTCGCGGTATTTTTTGGGGTACGTTAGTAATTGCCGCTGTATATGGTTTTCTTCCCGAACATTATCGTTTTTCGCGAGGGATGATAATTGCCGGAGCTGCTTACAGTATTTTTGTTTTGATCTTTTATCGTTCATTTGTTCATTTTTTGAAAAACCGCAATTTCCGATTTGGTGAAGAACCCGATAAAAAAATATTAATTGTCGGAAATAGTGAAGAAACAAAAAGGGCACACCAATTACTCAATCAATTACAGTTAGGAAATCAGATAGTGGGTTATGTTTATACTGAAAATAATTCCGCAAACAATGATCTTGTTTTAGGTTCAGTTGATTCGCTAAAAGAACTTATCACCGTTTACAAAGCGAATGAATTAATATTCTGTTCTAAAGATATAAGCAGCCAGGAGATCATAAACTGGATGGTAACCCTGGGACAAAATATTGACTACAAAATAATTCCCGATCAGAGTTTAAGTATTATTGGAAGCAATTCTAAGAATACTGCAGGAGATATATATACAGTTGACATAAAACTTAAAATTAGTTTACCTGAACAACGCAGAGCCAAACGATTTACAGATATTTTTGTTGCTTTAGTCAGTTTATTATCTTCCCCTATTCTGGTCTTTTTTGTAAAAAATAAAAGGGGATTATTTATTAATATTTTCTCCGTTATCACTGGAAAAAACTCTTGGGTAGGCTATTACAGGAAAAACGGGTCACAAGAAATTGGCGGAGAAAAAAATGTAAATTCTACAACCCTTCCAACTATTAAACCCGGCGTATTACATCCATTGCCAAACTTTGATATTGAGCGTGAAAATGAGCTCATGATAGAAAGGATCAATTTTATTTATGCTAAGGATTACCGCGTATCAGATGACCTTGAAATTATTATTTCCGCAATACCAAAACTAGGTGATACACCTTCTCTATTTTAGTAATTTCTCCTCCACCTTTTGTTGCAACCAGCCGAGATCAGCAACTTGTTTTGTTTCTTCTATCCTCTCTTTTAATTCGGTAAGTTTCGATTTATCTCTTTTTGTGAGACGGGATAGTTTATCTATATATTTTAAAAAATTAGTATATAAAATTTTAACATTCTCACTCAAGGTTTTATTTCTTCTGAGATATACTTTAAATGCCTCTACCGCACTTTGCATGGGATCCCACTCATCCATCTGATAATATATTTTTATAAGCATGGTTCGACTGTCCAAAGCGTAAAAAATATCTGTAAATTCTACCTGATTTATCAGTTTTAATGCTTCGCCATACTGACCTTTGAAAAATAACAGATATCCCATATTGTAATTGTAGGCATTAACTCTGAATTTTTCATTTAATTTATTTTTATAACTTTTAATAAATTGTTCTGTCCATTCAAATTCACCCGCCCTGAGTGCTGCGATCACTATATTTTTGTAGGTCCATGGAGATAGATATCCATCCACCATCAATAGATTTTTTTCCAGCGCCTGTTTGGAGAGATTAAAATATTCTCTCAGATAGATTTTATTTCCTGCATTTATTTTGCGGATCGCATAATTTTGAGCGTACGCATAAATATCCTTCGCTTCATCCAATGGAAATTTATCGGTGTGTTCTTCCAATAACTTTTTTAATTTGCTAAAATGTTCATCATTATCATTTTCAACAAAGGTCATTAATATCTGATAGTAGATAGTAATAGACGGATAATCATCATAACTGTGTTCTTTTAAATGCTCAGAAATCTCTTTTAATAATCGAAATTCATAATCCGTTGCAACTAATTTTTGCCTGTTGATCAACTCACAGGAATATTTTAATTTCGTGGCGATGTAAAACAAGTCGAGAAAATCTGTTGCCTTTTGCAAACTCGCATCGTAGGCTCTTTTTTTCTGTCTGTCGAAAAAAAGATTTAATTCGCTTTGAAGTAAATATTCCTTATAAAAATACGGAGCGTTGCGATAAGGATCTTTTTCCAAAAAATCTTTTGCCGTCCTTAAAGTCTGATCGAAAAGTTTGTCGTTTTCCCATTTATTATAAACCCTTAATACATTACAATATCCCTCCAGTTCAATGACAAAAAAGGAATTGTATTTTATAAATCCCTCCACATGCTCCACTATATCGCTCATCAGGTATCCAAGTTTTTTTTCTGTGAGCTGCAAACCCGGTATCCCCTTTTTTATCAGGCGTTGCTTATCTACTTTTTTCAGTTCAAATTCGGGAGCATATTTTTTTATATGATTATAAAATAATAGGAGGTCTGCATCTTTATTAAAGAAGGGAGAAGCCAGATAATCTGAAAGCTTATTTAATTCCTTGGAGCTCAAATTCCGCAGCATATCAATCATCTTGCTCTTATACATACCTATTCTTTTATAAATCCCGTGTAAAAATACAGCCATTTTTTCGGAAAGTAGTTAAAATTCGAACAATTAATCATTGCCAATTCGTATATTAATATATTGATAATCAATAGATTAGAATATTTAATACGAATGATATTTTGTGTTTTTTGTTAAAAACCATTCGGAAAAGTATGGAAACCACAAGAAATTGTATTTTTAGATTGACCGTATCAGCAGTTACTTTACATTGACAAAATATTCAAACTCATATCATGCAGTTTATTTCCGAACTCTTCAAAGGATTAAAGCCACTTTATGCTGCAGCAATAGTGTTGTTGACCAATTCAGCACTTACGGCCCAAACCATTCCGATAATTGTTGATGATACTATTAGGTTGTGTGAAGGCACAGCGTTTACCATTGATGTATTGCTTAACGACACCAATGATGCCGGAGAGGTTGTTGAGGTTGATATACTGGCAGGCCCTTCCAGTCCATTAGTAGACTATGATGATGAATTTTTGCCGGAAGGAACCTTTGATATTTTTGTGGATGCGGGATTTACCGGAGAAGATGTAATGGTTTATGAGGTTTGTGGTGAGGATGATGAATTATGTGCTATTGGTCTGATAGTAATTATAGTAGCGGGTGCCGATAACTGCGTTTGGCCGGGTGATGCAAACCTGGATAGCATTTGTAATTACCTCGACCTTTTACCTATCGGCCTCTATTTCGGCGACAATGGCCCATCGCGTTATGATATTGATGGAACCTGGGAAGAATCGTATTGTGATGAATGGGAAGAGATTGAGGAATATTTCATTGTTCCAAATGCAAAATTTGCAGATTGTAATGGCGACGGTTACGTAGATGCTTTTGATACCACTGTTATTGTAAATAATTATGGACAAACACACGGAGATTATCTACCTGAAGCCTATATCGGAGGTCCTGATGATCCTATTCTTGGTATTGATTTCTTTTCAGACACCATTGAGGCCGGAAGCGAAATTGTAATTCCACTTTTAATGGGCACCGATGAAACACCGGCTTCGAATATATATGGTTTGGCCTTCGAATTTGATTATGACGAAACGCTGATCGATGCCTCCAGTGTTAAGGTAACATTTAACTCAGGTTGGCTCGGCACTCCGGGTACGGATATTATATCTTTACAAAGTAATGATACAATTAATGGTATTATAAGTGTGTCAGTAACAAGAATTAATCATATCTCGCGTTCGGGAAGTGGCAATATTGGTGAAGTGAGTTTTGTTATGGAAGATAATATTGCGGGTAAACTTACAAATGAAATTTCCGAACAGGTAAATTTTTGCATCAGCTTCCCTCAAACAATAAATAATTTCGGTGTTCCCATAAATATTAATCCGATCTGCGATTCTATTATTGTATTTCAAATAACAGATGAAGTTGAAAATTATTTGCAGAATAATTCACATGTTTATCCTAATCCAGCAAATGAGATCGTAAATGTTTTATTGGGTGAAAAAATAACAGGTACTTGTATTATGCAAAATATATATGGACAAACTGTTGCTATCAAACAGATCAACAATTTAGAAAAATTTTCATTTTCCACTAAAGATATTTCCACTGGAACTTATACAATCACAATTAAAACAGAAAAAACAGTATTTA
>JAYSYX010000316.1:0-3243 GCA_043727235.1 Bacteroidota bacterium | reverse complement strand
CCCAGAACTCAGAACCCAGAACTCAGAACCCAGAACTCAGAACCCAGAACTCAGAACCCAGAACTCAGAACCCAGAACTCAGAACCCAGAACTTTTTTCCCATCCCCATAGTTTATACCTTTGCATAAAGAAATTACTATGAGCAATTTTATCGTCAGTATATATACAGAAGGAACGCCGAATCCCGATAGTTTGAAATTTGTGATGAATAAGATGTTATTGACCGGGCAAAGCGTTGACTTTGACAGGGGAGATAATGTGAGTTATGCGCCTTTGGCTGAGGAGTTATTCAATAAATTCAAGTTTATTAAGGGCGTTTTTATCATGAATAATTTTGTTACGGTTAGAAAAGAGACAGAAATTGATTGGTTTGAGGTGAAATCGGGCATTAGTGAATTCATCAAAAATTATGTGAGTGAAGGAAAGATGGTAGTGGGTGAAATTCCAGAAATTGATAATATCAGCGGTGAATTGGATGGAGATGCCATAATTGCCAAAATAAAATCAATGTTGGATCAATATGTAAAACCAGCTGTGGAAATGGATGGCGGAGCAATACAATTCAAATCTTTTGACAATGGAATCGTTACCTTAATGATGCAGGGATCTTGCAGCGGATGTCCATCATCTACTGTTACATTAAAATCGGGTATTGAGGGCTTATTAAAACGTATGGTTCCGGAAGTGAAGGAAGTTGTTGCTGAAAGCGCAGAAATAATTTAAAGAATATTCATTTAATTTATAAACACGATCTTTTTTGAGATCGTGTTTTTTTGTGTAATAAAACTACAGATATATTCACCGGAGGAATGGTTGTTAATATTTATTTTTTCAACGTGTAATCCGGTTTGTTCTGAATAGAAATTCTCAAAAACAATTTTGCCCTGAAGATCAGTGATCACAATTTGAAAAGATGTATTTTCAAAAAGTGCATACTGAATGGTAAGGATATCGTGAACAGGGTTTGGATAAGTGCCTAAAACAATAAGATCAAATTCATCTATAATTATAAATGTTGTATCCGGAGTCTGAGGACATTCAGGAGCAAGAGGAATTTTTTTATTATCGGGCCTTATTGTTGCGGAATCGCTGTGAAATAAAAAATTGTCTCCATCAAGACAATACCAGCTATCGTCATAATTGTAATTTGTGTCGATGGTATTAATATTGTTAATGAAATAATAATCACCCTGTGTTTTTGTTTTATTGATATCGATCATCAAAAATCCGCGATGTTCAATATCGATAAATTTAATGTGCTCGTTCATCAATTGAATTGCATCTTCTGCCCAACCCAATTCCATGCTAGGTGAAGTAACACTGGGACCCACAAATTCAACCGCAGCGCTACCTGTATGAGCGCCAGGACTATAAGAAGGCGTTGCAACATCATTTGCCCATGACGAATGAATATCACCGGTGAGAATTACTTTATTGTCAGGGATACTGTCGCGTAAGAATTGTAAAAAAATTTCCTGGTCCTGCGGATATCCATCCCATTGATCATCATTAATCGGAACCCCGAAAGCGGTTAATGGAGATACCATAACCTGTTGACCAATCACCTTCCATTGGGCATCCGAATTTTTTAAATTGTCAAATAACCAATTGCGTTGTGAGAGACTAATAATATGTCGGGAAGTATCATCCCAATTTGTATCAAAATAATCCAGTTGTTTATCGCGGTCGTCAATTCGTGTATCTAATACATATAGGTCGGCAAGGTTTCCGAAATTAAATGCACGATATGTTTTGTAGGGAAACAAAGTATCGTTGCTTTTTCTTACGGGCATCCAATCGAAATAAGCTTCTTCAGCAGAAATTACCCGTTCGTTCCAGTCTCCTTCGAATAAGGGTTGATGATTTTCTGCTCCATCGTTGTAGGCGTTATCCGCAAATTCATGATCATCCCATAAACAAATAAAAGGAAAATTTTGATGCAATAATCTTAATTGAGCATCTAATTTGTATTGTGAATGTCGGGTGCGATAATCGGAAAGATCAATTATCTCCTCATCAGGTTCGTAAGGGCGATCAACAGCATTGTTATATCCGTACCCATCACTTTCATATTCATAAATATAATCTCCTAAAAAAATAACTGCATCAAAATCATTTCTTTTGGTAATGATATCATACACATTAAAATATCCGGCATTTAAACTGGCGCATGAAATAACTGCAAACCTGATACTATCGATGTCGCCAACCGGCAATGTTTTTGTGCGACCTGTGAGGGAATTTAATCCATTGTAGGTAAATTGGTAATAAAACCAGGTATTTGCATTTAATCCGGTTACATCAATATGTAAACAAAAATCATTATTTATATCAGTAACTGCAGAACCGGAAGCAACTATGGAAGTAAATAAAGTATCAGTTGCTACACGCCATGAAACCAAAGGTGTATCATCATCCTCAACCGTGATACGCGACCAGATAATAAACCCATCAGAAGCCGGGTCTCCGGAGGCCACTCCATGATAAAATGGCGCCAACAAACTATCAGCTTCACAACGGATCTTAAAATTGGTTTGTGCGATGACCCTGTGTGTGGAAATAATTAATAATAGGTATATAAGTGTATGTTTCATTCTGATCCAAAAAAATCTTTTATTTCTTTTTCATTTATGCTCCGGTAATTATATTGTTTTATTACCTTCCCATTTTCCAGCAAATAAATACTGGGAACGGAAGGCCCTGCTATGGAAAAAAATTGTTTCATGGGCAAAAAGGTATACTTGAATTTTTCTGAATTACTCTCCTCCCAAAAACTATTCAATAAGACCTCATCGCCTGTAAATATATAAATTGTATTATTTGCAAGGTCGTATTTTTTAGAGATCAGGGAAATTTTATTAGCTGCATGAACACAATATTCGCATGTAATACTAAACATGCAGATCAATTTCCTGTTTTCTTCAACCTTTAAAGTATCGAGATCTTTCGCGTCGTGGATTCTTGCTGAAATAGTCTCCAATGTATATGCACCCGGGTTTTCCCAGTTGATCAAAAAATCGGGACGCGATATCGCAAGTGGCAGCGTGAAACTAAATACAAATGAAAATAATAAAATATTCGATTGAGATTTCAAATGATAAGGATGCTCCTTTTTTATTAGAAAAAGTAACCCGATCAAAATAATATTTTTTATGAGGGACTCCAGTGGCGACAAGCGGAGCATTTCACCGAAGCAATGACAATTTTCTTTCTCACCTCTTATCACCTGATAAAAAAGAAAAA
>JAYSYX010000315.1:0-8379 GCA_043727235.1 Bacteroidota bacterium | reverse complement strand
TGAAAACAGGATCACCAACAATTGTCGAAAGATATTTTGGGCCTGCCCGAATGACCCCAGCAATAATTTAAGACCTACTATAAATTATAGGACTTGATAAATTGCTCAGTAATGCGATTATGTTCAAAGGGCCAGGCGGGCGTGCCCCTGTGGGTCGGGCTATTCGCTACAAGTCCTCGCTCGTGCCTCGCTGTGGGCTTTTCGCTACTATCCCTCACGCACTCTCCCATAAAATTCACTTTCCAAACAAAGTATTCACTTACCCACAGCAATTTCCAATAACCTTTTGCGTTCAATCGGGTAAAACCGCTAAATTTGCAGCCAATGTCGCAACAGGCCGGAAAATCGCTTCAACGCAAGCAAACGCATTATATCAATTCCATCCTCATCACCTCATTAGCATTGCTGATGTTGGGTTTAATGTGCATTCTGTTCATTTCCTTTAAATATGAAGAGGCCAATATCAAAGAAGACCTTGTAATTTCTGCTTATTTAAAAGAAGGACTCACCCAAAGCGATGTAGATAAATTATTAAAAAAAATTGAAGCGGAACCTTCCGTTAAATCCACAAAATATATTTCGAAGGATGATGCCATGAAGATCTTCGAAAATAAATTCAACGAAGATCCATCAGAAATTTTGGGTGATGTTAATCCATTACCTGCATCAGTTGATATCAGTTTAAATGCTTCGGCAGTTAATATCGACAGCATGAGCATGTTTCGCGAAAAATTGCAAATATTTCCCGAAATAACCCATACCCGCGCAAATGAAGAATTAATAAGTTCGGTTGACAGCGACCTCAAAATTGCTGGATTCATCATTGCGGGACTTTCAATTTTATTTTTAATTATTTCCATTGCGATAATTGATAAAACAATTCGACTTAGCATGTATTCCAATCGTTTTTTGGTGAGAAGTATGCAACTTGTTGGCGCAACCCGATCATTCATTACAGGTCCTTATGTGCGCAGAAGTATCATTAATGGTTTATGTAGTGCCGGTGTTGCAATGCTGGTTTTATTTATTGCTGTAATGTATATACATAATAATTTTCACTATTGGGATTTTAGCAATGGTACCTTAAAAAGAGGATTTATATTTACATTTTTAATGTTGGTAGGGGTAGGCGTACTTATCACCTGGTTCAGCACAAGAAATTCGGTTCACAAATACATCAACATGAAGTTGGATGAATTGTATTAATATTAATTTAGTAAAATGTTAGACAGTAAACAAATTCAAAAGAAAGAAGCACCAAAACCTGTTACTACTACCAATTTTATGGGAAAAATGGTGTTGGGAAAAGAAAACTATTACCTTATCATTCTGGGTTTGGTAGTAATTATAGTCGGATTCATTTTAATGAGCGGTGGAAAATGGACCGACCCGAATGTATTTCCCGAAGCTGAAGTATACAGCACTCGCAGGATCACAATTGCTCCCATTGTCGTGATAGTTGGATTTGCCATCGAAATTTATGCTGTGTTTCACAGATCAAAAAAATAATTCTGTTTAATGACTATACTCGAAGCAGTTATTCTCGCTATAGTAGAAGGAATAACTGAATTTTTACCCGTATCCTCCACCGGGCATATGATAATTGCATCTTCGCTAATGGGCATTGCCGAAGATGATTTTACCAAAACCTTTACTATTGCAATTCAATTCGGCGCTATTTTATCGGTGGTTATCCTTTATTGGAAGAGATTTTTCAAAACGGTTAATTTTTATTTAAAATTATTTATCGGATTTATTCCGGCGGCAGCGGTCGGTTTTTTATTTGGCGATGAAATTGATGCCATGTTGGAAAATGTAACTGTTGTTGCAATTGCATTGATATTGGGAGGTATTGTTTTGTTGTTCATTGATAAATTATTTGGAAGAGATGATGAAAAAGACATTACTACAACGGATAATATCTCATATAAAAATTCCTTTCTTATCGGTGTTTTTCAATGTCTGGCAGTTATTCCCGGTGTGTCGCGATCAGCAGCAACAATAATCGGGGGACTCACACAAAAACTTACAAGAAAAACGGCTGCAGAATTTTCTTTTTTTCTAGCAGTACCCACCATGTTTGCCGCAACTGCCTATTCTTTATTCCTAAAGGAAATTGAAGAAGGCCCTAATGCCGGAACAGCGGCTTATGAAATATTATTGAGCTCCAATAATAATATCCTGTGTTTTATAATTGGAAACATTGTTGCATTTATAATTGCATTAATTGCAATGCGAAGTTTTGTCAGCTTCCTTACAAAACACGGTTTCAAAATATTTGGATACTACCGTATAATTTTAGGTTCCATCATCTTAATTTTACTTGCAATGGGTGTTGATCTCAAGGTAGTTTAATATGTATACAGCGAAACAATTTATCGAAGGAACTTATTTACTTATCGACAAACCCATGCGATGGACATCCTTTGATGTGATTGGGAAAATTCGTGGACCTCTGCAGCGTTTCAGCAATCAGAAAAAATTAAAAGTTGGGCATGCAGGTACTTTAGATCCCCTTGCAACAGGATTACTCATAATAGTTACCGGAAATTTCACTAAAAAAGCAGAAGAACTTCAAACCCTCGATAAAGAATATTGCGGAACAATTACGTTAGGAGGAATTACACCGAGTTATGATGCCGAAACGGAAATAACGGAAACTTTTAGTCTCGAAACTATCACGGAAGAAAAAATAATTTCTGCCAAAGAAAAATTCACAGGAGCTATCGAACAGGTACCTCCTATTTATTCGTCCGTAAAAGTGGATGGTCGCCGGGCATACAGTTATGCAAGAGCGGGAGAAGAATTAGTTATAAAATCAAGAAATATCACCATCTATTCCTTCGAAATAACAGGTATAGAATTACCGCATGTTCATTTTAAGGTGAGTTGCAGCAAAGGAACTTATATCAGAAGCCTTGCGCACGACCTTGGAAAGGAATTAGGTTGTGGAGGTTATTTATCATCTCTTCGAAGAACCAGAGTTGGTCATTTTAAAATTGAAGATGCATTAACTATAGAATCCTTTTTGGAATACATAAAGCCTGTAATTTGAATTAAAAATTGCGACAAACTTTTAATATTCCTTACCGTTTTTTCATCAAAACATTATTCCCATTATTAAAGGAAATAACCTCGCGGTAATTTTTTTCTAATTCTGGAACATTGGCTCGTTCGCAATAATAATACAAATAATTACTATCGGGCCATAGTTCCTGATGATAAGGCGCTAATTTAATATTATCTTCATCCTCCTCCTCAATATGAAACTTAAAAGAAAGATTATAAAGCCAGGAAGTATTTAAGCTGATCTCTTCTTCTGCATGTTTTGATTCCAAATACGATATTACATTCTTCGTATCTCCGTCAAACCACCATTCCAAGCTATTATAAAAATTTAGGTTACTCAATAAATGAAAAATACCCAGCATCATAAAAGGTAATATAAGAAAATATTTCCCGATAAACCCTCTATTAAAAATAGAATAGAAAAAATATATACATGGAATTACAAATAGAACATATAAAAATATAGCCCCGCGTGCGTTTAAAAAAGGTGTATGTAATATATAAAATTGCAATAAAACAACCGATATAGTGCCTGCAAATACCAACAAACTAAATAACAAATAATCGGAGCCAAAACTGAATTTCGTTTTTATAAGTTGTATTATACAATAAACGCTGATCACCATGAATACTGCAATAGTAAATAAGCCATAAATATGAGGTTCCAAGATATTAAAAACGGATTTTCCATATCTCATGGCAGCAATAAGCGGAATTAAGGTATCTGTATAAAATCCATTTTTGCTCCAGTACCTTAATTGGTCGGTAGAAGTTATTTGCACAAAGGGTGTATAACATAAAAACGCAAGCACAGCAGAAATACCAAGAAGAACAAGAAACTGTTTAAAAACAATATTAACAGGTTTATTCCAATTATCTTTTAATAGAAAAATACCACATACCACAAACAAACTCAAATAAAAATTCAATATGGTAAAATTCGAATAAACAGCAAAGGCAGCAACAACAAATGCAAAATATAAACATTTAATCTGCTTGGAACTAAAATACAAATAAGCCAGATACATGGAAAAAAACATAAAGGAAATAGATAAAGCATATCCCCTCGCTAAAGCAAAAAAATCGAGCAAATAGGGGTTACAGGTCAAAACAATGATACCGAAAAGGACAAAAATTTTATTTCCGCTCAACTTTTTAAGCCATATTACTGCCACAGAATAATATAAAATAAATGCAAGTATATTTGGCAGGCGTATTACAAGGGAATGGGCGCCGAAGACTGAGACAAAAATTTTGATCAGTAGTGTATTTAAAATATGATTGTTAGGAGTTGGATCAACATAGGTAATGATATCCCATACCGATCTCGGAACGGCATTATAAAATGTTCCTGCTTCATCTATGCTTATAGGTAAAATAATGGCTCTGGCAATCAGATAAGCTGTAAAAAGAGATCCAATAAAGAGGTATAAAACATTCTTTTTTAATTTATCCACGAGGCTCACCTTTGTTTTGTGTTGTTATTGCGTTACAAATTTTTACTTTTGTCCATATATATGCAAGTTTTCAAAGATATTAATAATTTACCCGCATTTCACAATTCTGTAATTTCCATTGGCACCTTCGACGGAGTGCACAGCGGACATGCGGAGATAATACACTCAATTACAGCAGCAGCAAAAAGAGTGAATGGCCAGAGTATTATTATTACCTTTCACCCACATCCGCGACATATTATTTCCCCTGAGTCGCCGGTATATTATCTCACTACGCTGCAGGAAAAGATTGACATGTTGCAAAAATACAATATAGATGTTGTGGTGGTCGTGCCTTTTTCAAGAGAATTTTCTGAAATTGACGCTGGAGATTATGCGGAACATTTTCTCATCAAAAAATTTAATCCCGCAATTATTGTTTTCGGTTATGATCATAAATTCGGCAAGGACAGAAACGGTGATATACATTTATTAAAAAACATCGCTGAAAAATATTCCGTTAAGATAGAAGAGATCCCTGCACATATCATAGATCATTTAACTGTCAGTTCCTCTAAGATCAGAAAGTTTTTAATGGAAGGAAATGTACAGGAGGCAAATGAATTATTGGGATATCCCTATCAACTTTCTGGACATATTGTAAAAGGAGATCAAATAGGAAGAACACTGGGATTTCCAACCGCAAATATTTACGTGGAAGATGTCAATAAATTAATTCCTGCCGATGGTGTTTATCTTACAGAAGTAAAACTTAAAAATTATGATGTTAAATTGCATGGGTTATTGAGCATAGGTAACAGACCTACTTTTAATAAAACCGAAAAAAGAATTGAGGTAAATATATTAAACTTTGATGAAACCATTTACGGGGATACCATCACCATTAAATTTCTTCAGTTTATCAGAAAAGATAAAAAATTCGATTCAAAAGAGGAGCTTATAACTGCAATGCAGAAGGACAAATTATTTGCATTGGATATAATCTCTGCTTCTTAATTTAATATTCTGTATACTAATTCCTTTATCAGTTCATCCGGTTCTGTTTTACCATTGTGCAATCCTTTGGAACGAAGATCAAATTCCAGCATCAGTTCAAATATTTCCTCCACTCGCGAAGGAGTATACAAGGTTCGTGCAGCCCTGAATTCGTTCTTTTGAGAACTGTGAATGCCATAGATCCTGAACATTTCAAAATCATTAACATTTCCTCCGGCCATAAAATGATACAATTTTTGAAATGCCGCATGAATGTTGGAAATAGTGAGTACAAACGGGTTTGCCTTCGGATTATCGTTCATATAACTGATAATGGTAAAAGCAAGTGTAGTATTTTTAGTAAGCAATGCACTTTGTAATTCATATACATTATAATCTTTGCTTATCCCGATATTTTTTTCAATTAAGGCAGAAGTAATTTGATCGCCATCTTTAAGATTTATGCATAATTTCTCCAGCTCATTTATTATTTTTGATAGATCAGTTCCGAGATAATCCACCAAAATTCTAATTGCTTTACTGTCGGCAGTCACTTTTTTTCTTTTCAAGAATGCTTCAATAAATACAGGAACTTCTGTATCTTTTAGTGGTTGCGATTCAAAAATAATACCCTTATCCTTAATTAATTTAAACATTTTTTTTCGCGCATCAAATTTTCCATCCTTATAACATAAAACTAATATTGTAGTAGGAGAAGGATTTTGAATATAGGGTTCCAATTTATCTATTTCACTCCCTTTTGTTTTCATCATTTGTGCTTCACGCAAAATAACCAGGTTGTGTGCGGCAAACATAGGAAAACGAACACATGCATCAATCACTTGCTGTGGCTGTGTATCCTTCCCATAAAATATGGAACAGTTAAAATCCTTTTCTGCAGCTGTCAGAATATTCTCCTCCATGTATTCGGCTATCTTATCAATGTAATAAGCCTCTTCGCCGTGTAATAAATAGATGGGTTTGAATTTTTTAGACTTTATATCATTGAGCAGATCTTTGTAATCCATTTTGCAAATGTAGCAAATACAGTATTACAATATGTATTTTTGTATAACTGATGAAGATAGAATTTTCCAAATACGACTTCCGCACAAAATCGGAAAACAATATTCGTTATATTTTCGACATCATCAGAAAAAAGCATGTTGTATTAACTCCGGAAGAATGGGTTAGGCAACACATAGTCCACTATCTGCTCTACGATCATAAATTTCCAAAATCACTTATCAGCGTGGAAAAGAAGCTCACCTTAAATGAATTGACCAAACGCACCGATATTGTATTATACAACAAAAAAGGAGATCCTGTTTTAATTGTTGAATGTAAAGCAGAATCTGTTGCGCTGAGTCAAAAAACATTTGAACAAATAGCCCGTTATAATCTCACACTCAATGTTCCGTTTTTATGGGTCAGCAATGGGAATATCAATCATTTATGCCGAATTGATCACAACTTGAAAAAATTTTCATTTTTAGACACACTTCCTTCTGCCTCCGAATTAATATGAGTATTTCAGCGCCTGAAATCAATTGATATTAAAGAGTTTTTCATTTGTTTTATTCAAAAGGATGTTTAATTTCACACCATAAATAAACTGCACTTTTATGGACAAAAATGTTAAATCATTCATGAGCCTGGTTGAAAGCCGCAACCCGGGTGAAAAGGAATTTCTTCAGGCAGTATATGAGGTTGCCGAGACAGTTATCCCTTTTATTGAGGAACACCCTCAATATAAATCAACTAAAATATTAGAACGAATTGCAGAGCCTGAGCGGGTTCTTACTTTCAGAGTTCCCTGGATGGACGATAAAGGTGAAATTCAAATAAATCGTGGTTACCGTATTCAAATGAACAGTGCAATTGGCCCTTACAAAGGTGGTTTGCGTTTTCATCCAACCGTTACCTTATCAATTTTAAAGTTTCTCGCATTTGAACAGGTATTTAAAAATAGCCTTACCACCTTGCCAATGGGCGGAGGTAAGGGAGGAAGTAATTTCGATCCAAAAGGTAAATCAGATATGGAGGTAATGCGTTTCTGCCAGAGTTTCATGGCGGAATTAGCGCGTCATATCGGTTCTAATACAGATGTTCCCGCAGGTGATATCGGTGTTGGTGGGCGAGAGATCGGTTACATGTATGGAATGTATAAAAAACTCCGCAACGAATTTACCGGAGTATTAACCGGAAAAAGTTTGGAGTGGGGAGGAAGTTTGATTCGTCCTGAAGCTACAGGTTATGGGTGTGTTTATTTTGCAGCAGAAATGATGGGTACCAAAAAACTGGATTTTAAAGGTAAAACAGTGGTGGTTTCGGGAAGCGGAAATGTTTCGCAATACGCAATTGAAAAATGTCTCGACCTTGGAGCTAAAGTAGTTACTGCGAGCGACAGCGATGGATATATTTACGATAAGAACGGATTTACAAGAGAGAAACTCGCGTATTTACTTGATTTAAAAAATGTAAAACGCAGTCGCATTAAAGAATATGCCGATAAATATAAATGTGATTACATACCCGGTAAAACACCATGGGGTGTTAAATGTGATGTTGCCTTACCTTGTGCAACACAAAATGAATTAACCGGAAAAGATGCTAAACTCTTAATAAAAAATGGAGTTAAATGTGTTGCCGAAGGTGCAAATATGCCTTGCACTCCAGAAGCAGTAACTGCATTTTTAGAGGCAAAAGTATTATTTGCACCCGGTAAGGCAAGTAACGCAGGTGGTGTTGCAACAAGTGGCTTAGAAATGAGTCAGAATAGCTTGCGCATGAGCTGGAGCCGCACGGAAGTGGATAATCACTTAAAAAAGATCATGCACGATATTCATGCTACTTGTGTTAAATACGGTAAAGAAGG
>JAYSYX010000314.1:0-8382 GCA_043727235.1 Bacteroidota bacterium | reverse complement strand
GAAACAGGCCTTATTTTTAGCTTTTCTTATTTTTATAAATTATACATTTAGACCTACTGGCCTGATATTATTACCCGCCTGGGCATTATTTCAGATATTTAGCAAAACATTTAAATTAAAATATTTCGCAATTGTTTTGATGTTTGTCTTGTTACTTATTGTTTTACAAACATTAGTGATCCCCAATAATTCAAATTATCTTACTATGCTACAGCATGGTTATATTGAAAAGCCTTTGACACAATCAGTTCGTGAGATCGGGTTGAGAATTTTCGGTAATGTTCGTTCCTTGGCATACATAACGAATACTGGTGATGATAGCGAAGGCTGGAATATATGGGTCTATTTAAATCTTATTTTATCAATGGTATTTGGATCGCTTGCCGTTTATGGTGTTTATAAAAAATGGAAAATTTCCGTATATTCGATATTTGTTATTCTTTACTTTATAACAATAATAATATTCCCTGGTTTTCAAATACTGCGATATTTAATACCACTACTGCCCTTATATTTATATTACATAACAATAGGGATTGTTAATCTGAAAAATAGAAATGCAAGATATTTCATTTCTTTTGGACTTATAGCAGGTGTTCTGATAATTTATCTGAGATTTTATATATCTATGATCCCAAAGTATGAGAATAATCGTTTAAGCGACATGGAATCACAACAAATAATTCAAATTATTACAGATTCAATTCCTAAAAACGAACTTGTTATGTGTCAGAGAGCGAGAGCAATAGCTTTATTGGCAGATGTAAAAACTACTTCATTTCCTGACGGATCAAATTCAGATAAATTAGAAGAAAATATCAAGGATTACAAGGTTAAATACATTTTGATCAGTGAATTGGATTACAGTCTTTTTCCTAAAGAATTTATTTTAAACAACCCAGAAAGATTTCAGGAATTATTTCATAATGATACCTTTCAATTATATAAGCTAAAATAAAACTTATTCAGTTTTCATTCTTACTTTTAAAATTAAAGAGCCTTCTTAAGAACGATTTTTTTATGATGGAATCGGCATAATATCCATCGGACTGATATTTGTTATCAACGCCATACCCATATCCATATCCATACCCATAACCTGTGCCGCTAGCATTTGCATCGTTTATTACTATAGCAATATTTGATAACTGCTGATTATAGGCTAAGCGGTTAATGTTTTCAATAAAATTACGTTTGGAATAATTAACACGAACGAGATATATCGTGAGATCCACCTTCGAGATGAGTGGAATAGAATCAGAAACAATGCCAATTGGAGGATTATCAATTATAACATAATCATAATTCTCCGAAAGATACAGTAATAATTCATCTGCGGTGGGTGAAATAAGTAATTCGGCTGGATTAGGTGGAACAGGACCTGACACCAAAACATCACATCCGGAAACTTCAGAAAATTGTATGCTTTCCTGTACTAATGTTTTATTGATTAGCACTGTGCTAACACCCTTATCTTTCTGAAGATTTAATGCTTTTGAAATTTTTGGTTTACGAAGATCGAATTCCACCAATATTACTTTTTTACCCGCTGCGGCTATCAGGTTGGCAAGATTTATTGAGAAAAATGTTTTACCTTCTCCGCTAATAGTAGAGGTAACTGCAATAGTATTACTTTTTTTAGCCTTTGCAGAAAAGTATTGCATATTGCTCCTGATTGTTCTGAAAGCTTCAGCGATGTGTGATTTGGGGTTTTCTGAAACAACTACTTGCGGAAATTCTGATTTTCCTTTATTATATTTAGGAAGCACGCCCAGAATTGGTACATTGGTTGCTTTCTCTACATCTGGTGGACCTAATATTGTACTGTGCAGTAAAAATCTGATATATACATGTGCAAAACTAATACCGATGGCAATAAGTACGCACAATCCCAAAATTTTAGTTTTCAAGGGACTGACCTGAATTCCTGTTTCCGCTTCATCAAGTATAATATAATCACTGGTCATACCGGCTAGAGTGATCTCATATTCCGATTGTTTTTCCAATAGCAGCAAATAATATTTTTCCTTCAGTTCATTTAACCGGGTTAATCTTTCAAATTCTGATTGTTTTTCAGGTAGTTCCAAAAACTCACCTTCATATTTATCTTGTTCTGATATCAAATAATTTTTTCGAACTTCCAATTTCTTTTCCGCATTGAATATTGCATTTTTAAAATTGACCTTTACAACGTCAATTTGTTTTTCCAGCGAAACCATTCTGGGATCTGATGCGGGCACACTAAGCCCTATGTTTTCCCTTTGTTTTTCCAGCGAAACCAGCGAATTTAAATACGGTGAAAAATCGGAATACTTGAGATCTCCAAAATAATTCGCAAGTGCATTTATATCATTATTCTTGTTATTGGTAAATTCTACTAGCCAGTTTAAACTCTTTTCTTCCAGCATTACTTCAAAAATGGCTTGATCAATGGCGTTAAGTTTTTCAACGATACTCGTTTCCGTAATTTCCGGATTAATGATCTGATTATTTTTTTTAAAGGTTTTTAAAATAGCCTCTTGGTCGCGTAATTGTCTTTCCAAAGAATCAATCTGTTTTCGGATAAAGGCAATGATCATCTCAGCACTTTTCGCTTTCCTTTCCAGACTCATTTCGACAATTTGATTTGCAATGCTATTTACTACCTCACTGGTTAACTTACTATTTGTATTCTGATAATTGATTGTAATTTTTCCTCCCGCCAAATCATCAGCATCAATATTAATGTGACTTTCAATTTCTTCTGCTTCCGCTTTGATATCATTAATTACAAAATATAGATCATTGTTTAAGTTTGTTTTATATCCTTCCACACGTCTGGCTTTGATATTAAATGCAGGTGTGTTATAACTTTTGTCAAATTCATAATTATAACTTAAAGCCTGTTCATCGTAATCATATTTAATATTATAACTCCTTTCGTCAATAAATTTAAATTCTATTTTCGCACCTATGATGGCTGAGTCAATTATTTCCACATCGACCTCAAATGGCGATTCATTGTATATATCTCCGGCTTTTACGCGTTCTTTTAAATAATAAGAAATTCCAATAGGGAGTTTTTGCAGTGCTTCTAATTTGTAAAGTTTGGAGGAAAGTATTGTCATTTCCTCATTTAATCGGTCTGCATTAGGTCTGGAAACTAATATTCCAAGATCAATAGAGTTATCCTGTGAGGTGTTTTTAAATTGAAGATCTGACTCTGATTCATATATTGGTGTAGAATACCGGCCTATTAAATATCCGATAGTTACGATAATGATCATATAAAGGATTATCCACCATCTGCTTAGCCAGATTATTGCAAAAAATAATTTCCAGTTAAATGTCTGGTCATCCTGAGCATCAAATTTTGGATTTAATTCCCTGTCGGAGGTTTTCTGCATGCAATATTACTTATTATTTAAATTGACAAAAAAGGCATAAATTATAATAATACTTGACACGGTAGTAATGATTGGAGAAATTTCGCTAAAAAAATCTGCATTTATTCCTGGCTCAATATAAATTACATCATTGGGAATAACATATGATTGTGCTTTAGCCAGGTCTTTCATTTCAGAAAGGTCGATGGATTCTATCATGTTATCGCCTTTATCGTTTCGAAGAATCCGCACTTTTGCAGATCGTGAATTTACCGGCATGCCACCTGAAATAGCAATTGCATCTAAAACAGTCATGTCGGGACGTAACATTGCAATTTCCTTTGCTTCGGAACTTCCTCTGTAAACAACAATTGATTTATTTGTAATATTTAAATTCACAAATGGATCGATATAATTTGTGGCATATAAGGCTGCTAGTTTTTCTTCAGCTTCACGTTCTGTCAGCCCTATCAATTTAACCAGCCCTAAAATTGGCAAATTTGCTTCCCCTTGTGCATCAACTAAATATGTTAACGAGTTTGGTGAGGTTTGAAGGTTGTTATTTTCATTGATAGTACTGATTTGGGATTCGATCAGTATATATCCTTTTTTAGGATATACATTTAATTCTATCTGGTCGCCTTGTTGAATAATAAAATCCTGAGGGAGTGAATCTAAAAATGTTTGAAAATTGTAATCCTTATCTGTTTTAAGTATTCTGTTAGGATATAAAACCCCGCATGCCTGTAGTAAAGGGAAAAGAAATAAAACAGCGATACCAAGTTTTATTCTAAAACCTGTAAATCCTTTCTTAAAAAACCTGTTTTCTTGCGGATTGTTCATTTGGATATATGTTCCGGGTTGTTTTTACTTTGCAAATATAGGATTTTGGGGGGATTTTAACTCATGAACCTCGATATTTGTACACCTTGTTTGATTTTAAAGTAATTGACACTATTTATCGAATAGTGCATATTTGGAATTCTGACTGATATATTCAGGGATCATCTCCTTTAATCCCGCAACAACCTTATCCGAATCACCCTCTTGAAGTGCATTCCAGATCTGTTCAAGCAATAGCTGAATAATATAGGAATCTTTTTGGGTGGTAAGTGCAATTTTTATTTTATGATGATGTGTTGGCAATGTATTTTCATTATTATTGAGCAATTCTTCATGTAGTTTTTCACCCGAACGGAGACCTGTGTAAATGAATTTAATATCCTTTTCAGGTTTTAAACCACTCAGCAAAACCATTTTAATTGCAAGATCTAATATTTTAACCGGCGCACCCATATCAAATAAATAGATCTCGCTCGATTTACCCATAGTTGCAGCTTCCAAAACAAGTTTACAAGCCTCAGGTATGGTCATAAAATAGCGGGTAACATCCGGATGTGTAATAGTTAATGGTCCTCCGGATTCAATTTGTTTTTTAAAATAATTCACCACTGAACCACTGGATCCCAAAACATTGCCAAATCGTGTTGTTATAAAAATAGTCTTGTTATTCTGGTGCATTGCCTTCTCTTGTAAATAAATTTCTGCTGCACGTTTAGAGGCACCCATCACATTTGTTGGATTTACAGCTTTATCGGTAGAGATCATAATAAATTTTTTAACCTTAAAATCACAGGAAAGGTCAATCAAAATTTTTGATCCAAACAAATTAATATGAACAGATTCGAGTGGATTTAATTCCATCAAGGGAACATGTTTATAAGCTGCAGCATGAAATACAATTTCCGGTAAATATGCATTAAAAATTTGTGTAATTCTCTTGCGGTTTGTGATATCACAAACAATAAATTCAAGGGTGATTTCCGGTATATTTTCAATACGGAAAAATAATTCCATATGTAAATCATATAGCGGGCTTTCAGCCTGATCCACTAAAATGATTTTAGAAGGTTTAAAACTGATTAATTGTTTCACTAGCTCGCTGCCAATAGAGCCAGCTGCCCCTGTTACCAAAATTACCTTATTGAAAATTTCATTTTTTACCTGCTCGTTTTCAAAGGAAATCGGTTCTCTTCCTAATAGGTCCTCAATATTAAAATTCCGAATTTGATGCAGGCTTAGTTTTCCATTTATCCAATCATCAACAGGGGGCACATATTTAACATTAACTCCTTTTTCCAAACACAATTCAATGACCGAATTTTTTTTGGAATTGTCGAGCACATGAATTCCAATGATAAGCTCCTTAATATTAAATCTTTCTATAAGGTCTTTTATTTTTCCGGAAGGAAATATTCTTATTCCTTCCAGAGTTTTATTTATCTTGGATTCATTGTCATCTAAGAAGCCCTCTACCAAATAATTTTTACTGTTGTCGTTGCGAAGAGCTGTTAAAACATTGGTTCCTCTTCTCCCGGCACCATAGATTAATACAGGAATAGGGTTAATATTAATTTTTGTGGATTGAAAAAATAATACCCTTACTACATATCTGCTGAAAACTAATATGGAAATAGTGGATGTAACATGAATGATCGCAATGCTGGATGACAAGGCTGCAAAATCGGAATCTGTGTTTCTTGCTATAAACGATATAGTGACACAAATTATAATTGCAGCAATTCCTGCTTTTATTAAACGAACTGCATCGGCAATTCCGCTATGTCTGATAATACCATCATACGTTTTAAAAAGTAAAAATGTTAAAGTGAAAACAATCGTGGTTACGATCGTGTGATTTATAAAATCAGAAAACGATATTGAATTGATATTGAAATTAAATCGCAATACATATGAAATGATGTATGCAACAATTGTAATGATAATATCAAACCCTAATACTATCCATTTGGATAAAATACGAGTCCCGAATTTTTTATTGATGTAATTGCTTAATTTATAAGTCACCTTTCTCTATTTAATCTGCCTGGTGGTTAAATAGAATTTCTACTGATAGCCTAAACAATAATGTGTGCTGCAACTCAATGTTTTCCGCCAAGCAAACTTTTAATGTCACAAATTTACGTAAATATGTCTAGATCGGGGTGAACCTAAGGGAGAGTAGGTCAGTTCTGGATTTGAGAACGAATAATCCGACTGATTTCGGCAATTTCAGAATTGTCTAAAGCTGAACCTGATGGCAAACACAGCCCATGTTGGAAGAAAAAAGCGCTGTTTCCATTCAAAAATGAGGGAAAGTGGTTGAAAACGGGCTGAAGGTGGAGAGGTTTCCATAGAGGTCTGGATTCAATATTATTATTTTCCAGAGCCAATCTTACTTTAATCGGGAGTGATGGATCAGAAAATAATACAGTGGTCAACCATCTGTTCGAATAATGATCCACAGGTTCTTGTAAGAATGATAACTGAGTAATATCTGATAGGTTCTTAAAATATAGATTGAAATTGTTTCTACGTTGTGATATGCGTTCTTCAATCAAATCTATCTGTGCGGATCCTATTGCCGCACAGATATTGCTTAATTTATAATTATATCCAATTTGCGAATGTTCATAATGAGGTGCATTGTCTCTCGCCTGAGTTGCTAAAAATTTTGCTTTTTCTATTTGAACTGTATCATCAGAGATGAGGGCTCCACCACCTGATGTTGTAATTATTTTATTTCCATTAAACGATAAGATACCATACTTGCCAAATCGGCCCATTGGAATTTCCTGAAACCTTGAACCTAATGATTCTGCAGCATCTTCAATAATTGGAATATTAAATTCATCTGCAATTTTTTTTATTTCATTAATTTTTGCAGGCATACCATATAGATGTACTACAATAATAGCTTTTGGTTTATTTTTTTTTTGTATTCCGATTAGTATCGCTTCTTTTAAAAGTTCAGGATCCATATTCCAGGTTTCCTTCTCACTGTCAATAAATACGGGAATTGCATTTAAATATAAAATTGGATTTGCCGATGCGGAGAAGGTGAACGTAGAACAAATTACATGATCCCCTTGCTGTATTCCTGCCAATATTAATGCCAGATGAATTCCTGCTGTTCCGGAAGTTAATGCTGCACAAGCTTTAATGCCTACATATTGTGCGAGTTTATTTTCAAATTCTTCCACGAACGGGCCAAGTGGCGCTATCCAATTACTTTCAAATGCTTGCTGAACATATGTCAACTCTTTACCACTCATATGTGGAGGTGATAAATAAATTCGTTTTTTTTTCATTTCAAGTCAGAATTCTGATTAGGGATTTTTAAAACGATACTTCATGCTTATTTTTTTAATTGTATTTTTAATTTTTTAACCGGATTACCAATGTATACTCCCGAATCAGTAATATCGCGGGTAACTATGCCCCCCATCCCAATGGTAACATCACTGCATATTTTTATGTTTTGTTTAACAGCTGAACCGGTTCCAAAATATATATTGTTTTCAAATTGACAATTTCCGCTGATATTTGCGCCTGGAGCCGTAGTGAAATAATCACCTATAACACAATCATGACCTATCGTTGTATGTAAATTTAATTGTGCATGTTTTCCTATTTTAATGTTACACGTTAGAATACATCCGGCTGTTATAATGGAGCCCTCCCCAATTTCAACCCATTTAGATATTATTGCGGTTGGATGAATTAGTTTTGTAAAGGTGGTATTTAAGGGTAAACCTTCTACTGCGAGTTTTCGTTGAATGGGGTCGCCAATTGCAACTATTACATCAAATATTTCATGATTAAAAGTGGATTGAGGAATGACAGAAATTCCATTGATCTCAGATTCTTTATAAAAATTATCGGAAACCATAAAACATACTTCGGATTTAATATTTTTTTTACTTTCTCCAATTATATCTATTAAACAACTTAATACTTCCCTGCCGAAACCACCAGTACCGTAAATACAAATCTTCTTTTCCATAAATATGAATCTAGATTATAGTTTTTTTACTTCCTCAAGTTGCATTTCTTTTCTTTCTACATCCAGATCTTGTAATTGAAGACCCGGATGTGGTTGAATGTTCTCAGCACTTAAAATTACGATAAACGTTTTAATAAAAATTTTTAGATCTAAAACTAAAGATAAATTTTT
>JAYSYX010000313.1:0-24084 GCA_043727235.1 Bacteroidota bacterium | reverse complement strand
GCAACACCAAGGTGCAGCCCTTCACGAACTGACTTAAAGTCGTTCTTTTAAACAAAATTATTAAAAAAACTAGAATCTTAACATAGAATCTCTGTGGAGCCGGAGATTTCCGTCCCAATTCCGCCAGAGTCCCACATGAAAGATATAGTAAACTGTGATAATTTATTTTCTGTGTAGACTCTGGCGGGGCAGTCGAATGCGTGGGACCTAATAAAATTTCGCCAGAAATTTAAACTCCTTTCTCCTTTCTCCTCACTCCTTCCATGTAGCAGTGTTTTGTCGGTATAAAATTTTAACTGTAAAAAGAACCCTGCTTTGACTTAGGAGGAGAAATATCATTTCCCACTCCAAACCACTACCTTTACCGCATGTCCAAAATAGCAGTCTTTCCGGGGTCGTTTGATCCGATAACGTTGGGTCATGTGAATATTATTGAACGTGCCATGCCATTGTTTGATAAGATCATTATTGCCATTGGTGCAAATTCGCAGAAGTCGGGGTATTTTACTTTGGAGCAGCGAATGAATTGGTTGCAGGAAATTTATGGTTCGGCTGAGAATGTGGTGATTGAAAGTTATGAAGGGCTAACAGTTGATTTTTGTAAAAGACAGCAATCAAAATATATTCTGCGTGGATTGAGAGGTGTATCGGATTATGAATACGAAAGAGTAATAGCACAGACGAATAAAACCATGTATCCGGAAGTTGAAACGGTATTTATTTTAAGTGCGCCCGAATTTTCCCATATCAGTTCAACAATTGTAAAGGAAGTGCTGCGACATAAAGGTGATATCAGTAAATTGGTGCCGATGGTAGTTAACCGTGGTGCATAGTGGAAATTCCGGTATCCACTACTAATCGAATATTCGCATAGGCCTTATCTAATTTATCCTTCACATTATTTGAATCTATCCATTTTGCAATTTCTATATCCTCCTCCGCTTGTGGAACCGGCGTTGTTGTATCGTTGCACATCATCAAATACCAATGAGTTACCTTTAGAACCTTTGTTTTATTTTCCAATAAATAGGTGTGATAACTCTTCATTAATTTTTTAACGATAGATAATTTTTGTAATCCGGTCTCCTCCCGCACTTCCCGCAATGCAGCTAATTTTTTTCTTTCACCGGTTTCTATTTTCCCTTTTGGAAGATCCCACATATTTCTGCGGAATATCATGAGAATTTCATCTTTATTATTGAATACCAATCCTCCCGCAGCTTTTATTTTTTTATACCCGATAAAAAGAGAATCGCGAATTTCGCGCGCATCATCTCCGTAAATAGTGAGACTTTTTAAAACGGAACTGTTCTCAATAATATTAAATGCTTTGTCGATCTCTTTTTTTTGTGCAAAAGAATAAACCGGATTTTTTTCATCCTCAATAGTATTGACAACCGAAATTTTGCCGGTCATAATATTTACCGGCACCTCGTTGATGAAAATTTTATAGCTTTGAACCATGCTTTTTAATTCTGACGACGCAATTTTATTCGCTGAAAAACTATTATCCATTGGAGCCATCAAACTGCGCCCACAGGAACCCTTCACCTGGGCAAGTGGCTGGAAGTCGCCAATTTACTGCGACAACCGCTTAACCTTATCTTTTCCCGAAATTCGTTCGTGGCTCAAAAATACGCTAGCCGACGGGATTCGACAAAAATTTCCCGATGTGGAGATCATTGCCGGAGTTGCTACGGCCGGTATTCCGCACGGTGCTTTAGTTGCCGAGGAACTCGGTTTGCCTTTCATTTATGTGCGCAGTGAAGCTAAAAAACACGGACTCAGTAATCAAATTGAAGGGAAATTGACAGAGGGAAATAAAGTTGTGGTTATAGAAGATCTTGTATCTACCGGTGGAAGCAGTTTAACCGCCGTAAATTCTTTGCGAAATACAGGAGCTCAAGTGGAAGGTATGTGCGCATTATTCACCTATGCCTTTGATGTTGCAGATATTGCATTTGATGAAGCTAAGTGTAGTTTATACACTATCGGTGATTATCCTTCTCTCATTCAATTTGCAATTCACAATAATATCATCGCAATAGAAACAGAATCTCAGTTAAATGAATGGAGACAAAATCCCTCTGCATGGAAACAACAATAATTCCTTTTATTGTATTGGGAGCAATTGCTGGTTTTGTTGGGGGAATTATTAATTTGTTCTTGTGGCGACAAACTCTTCGCAATAAAAAAATATTCGGAATTAAATTACAGGAAGGATTTTCAGATGCGTTAAAAGAAAGTTTTGATACCTCTCAGGATCAACCCGGTACCGGAAATTTGCAGAAGATTCAGGATAATATTATAAATCTCTTTGATGATTTTATGGCAAATAAACTTACCCCAAAAATGCCGGTGTTAAGTATGTTCATCGACGAAAAACTCATTAGCGAAATTCGCGTAATATTTCATGCAGAAATGGAGGAGAGTTTGCCGAAATTGTTGGAAGAGAAATTAAATTTTTCAGATAAAAGATCAGAAATATCTTTAATTCTTCAAAGTTCCATTGATAAGATAATTAAAAAATATACCCGCAATGCGTTTATCTATTTATTATTAGGTGCACTTGGCGGGGGAGTGGTGGGTTGGATATTTGCTACAGTTATTTAACAGACCGTTAAATAAAACTTTGCGCCTTTGCGTGAAAAAAAAAAATAAAAATTTCACGCAAAGCCGCAAAGGCGCAAAGATGTGGAATGTGAAAAATGATATGGGCTAAAATGTTAAAATTGACCATTCAGTGTAAATTTCACCATTCTAGTCCTAAATTGTCCATCTTGGAATACACTTTGACACTACTGCTGCAACGCTTTTGCCTTAATCCACACAAAAGTCATTTCACAACAACCATTCCTTCCGTATCTTTGCCCAAAAGAAGGAAATTAATGCATACGATCAAATACGTATCTACTGATAAACAACAACACGAATTTTTTGCAACCGTAAGGAAAAATGTAAACCAATATTTTAAGGAAAAGGGTATCTCCAAGCAGGCTAATGGCTTCATGTTCATGAAAACCATAGGGATGTTGGCAATATATCTTGTGCCTTTTGTATTGATGTTAACTGTAGCAATGCCTGTTTGGGTTGCGCTCATTCTTAGCATTGTGATGGGCTTTGGTGTGGCCGGAGTGGGTATGGGGGTAATGCATGATGCTGTTCACCATTCCTATTCGAAAAAGGTCTGGGTAAATAAATTATTTGGCGGAACCCTTTATTTGCTGGGAGCCAATGTGCTCAATTGGAAAGTTCAGCATAATATTCTTCATCATACCTATACCAATATTGAAGGACTTGATGAAGATATTGATGCACCCGGTCCATTGCGTTTATCGGAACAACAACCACTTAAAAAGATACACAAGTATCAATATATTCATGCATTTTTCTTTTATGGTCTTTTAACCATAACAAAATTGATCCTGGATTTTGTGCAATTAAAGAAATACAATGAAGTGGGGTTGACCCACGCACAAAATGCAAATCCTAAAGCCGAATATATTAAAATGGCCTTCCGGAAAACTGCATATTTAATTGTAATTATCGGATTACCCTTAATGCTGACCGATTTTATGTGGTGGCAGGTTTTGTTGGGATTTGTAATTATGCATTGGACAGCGGGATTAATTCTCAGTATCATATTTCAATTGGCGCATATTGTTGAAGGTGCACATCAACCAATTCCAACTACTGAAGGTACCATTGAAAATGATTGGGCAGTTCACCAATTAAAAACCACTGCCGACTTTGCGAGAAACAGTCACTTTTTAAATTGGTATGTGGGGGGATTAAATTTCCAGATCGAACATCATTTATTTCCGAATATTTGCCATATTCACTACAAAAAGATATCTCCAATAGTAGAACAAACTGCAAAGGAATTCGGGTTACCCTATAATTTGAAACCAACGCTGTTAAGTGCACTGGCATCACATGTTCAGCGGTTGAAGGAATTGGGAAGCGTTGCCTGATATATATTAAATCAGAAAGTATTATTCTGGAAACCTGGCAGAAATATAATGCAAAAACGGTCAGTTATTGTGTAAATGAGGTAGAGTTGCTATTTTCAAAAAAGTAGTTATTTTTACTTGAAATTATCCTTTTGCCACATAATTCAATTTCCTTGATAGTTGCTGTCAGGAGCTCCGGATAATTTAGCGCCAATCGTTTAAATGTGTAATTATTTTATTAATCCTTTATAATATTTTTTATGCCATTGTTCACAATCAAGTATATAAATTATACAAGAAAACACCAATTTGACATTCCGGAAGCCAAATTTCTTCAAGACTTGAGTTTCACGCAATCAGTAAAACCCAATGCTATACATCAATGTTTAATTGTATGGTCAGATGATTTTGGACCGGGCTTTCCAAAAACCGCGGAAAGTGAGCTGGTATTTGCCACTGTTAAAGGAACCTCCGATGGTGATCATTTTATTTTAAAAGGTGGAATTTATGACTTACAAATAGGAGAAAAGGATGTAACTGTTACAGTTGTTTATGCAACTTTTTTTGAGCTTTACTATGAGAACAATAATGATCCTTATACACGACCCTACTACTTATCCGATATTAAATCTCCACCCGGTTTTTTTATTGATGCATATGATATAAATAAGCAGAGTTGGATAGAAAATGATTTTGTTAATATTTATTCACAAAACGTATTGGAACTCACTGCAACAAGTAATGCCAATAAATTAGGTATATTTTTATCCAATTTCCCTGCTACTCTGCAGGCAATAAATGTGATAGGAAGTTCTCACTTTTTAAAGTGGATAGTGTTGCGTCCCTGGCAAACAGATATAATATCAACTTCAGTTATAGATTTAAAAGAGGCATCCGATGGATTTGTATTTGCGCTGTATGTGGGCAAGGAATCTAATCGGCCGGTGCCAAATGACACTGAATTTGAACAGCTCTTGAATAAAAATCACGATATATTGCTTCCCAATGCCGGCCCGCTCAGGTTTACACCCGGAGTTGCGGTGGATGGTGGTGGGATTGTGATCGGACCTGATGGAAAACCTCAGCCAATTGACCCTTGGGGTCCATTAAAGGAACAGTTTTTAAAGGTAAAATTTCTAATCAGGTTAGCAGAAACAATACCCGGCGAATTAGGTGAAAGACAAAGAGTAAATCTTGCAAATCAATTGGAAGTTATGTTAAAGACTCTCCGTGAGATGGATAGAAAGTAATCTGCTATTAAAAGTCGCGATTTTGATTTTTAAATTGGTTTTATTATTCATATTTAATATTAGCACGGTTATTTTCTCTGCATGTAGTGAATCTTGAATCTCTTTATAAGGTTGGTAATCCGAGTAGTGTTGAATACTTAAAAAAACTTTTTTTCACCGGAAAATTTACTCAGCATTCACCATTTAATGATCCTGCTTACCACCTTTGTTTTCTCTCCTTCGCCTATTAAAAAATAGATGCCACTTTGTAAATGCGAAATATCGGCTTCATAATTATTTATTTGCGATTCAAAGATGAAAACAGTTTTTCCCTGCAGATCCGTGAGGTAGAAATTCATTGGAGTGGTGATTCCACAAATATTGAATTTACCTGATGTTGGATTCGGATAAATATTAATGTCACCTGTAATGGTATTTGAAATAGCAATAACAGTGGTATCCTTTTCTCCTTTAGGAAAAATAAATTTTTGTGATATGGGAATATGATCTGAAGCATAATGCAAAGCATTGGCAACGTCCACGGTAACAGATGTATTAGGTAAACTATTTATTGAATCATTAAAATGATTGCCGTCGTTTCCAATTGCAATCAAACTTTCTGCAATGGTTTCCATACCACCGGATGCATTAATTGCTTTTGAATATAATATCATATCAAAACGGTCGTCCATTCCACCGGTTGCACCGCCCCCAAATGATCTCACCCTTGGACTTTGAGTATGATATGGTGCATTAGAGCTGTTATTCCAGGTTGATGTAAGTATATTCTGAAGCGGGTCTATCACAAATCCATTTTCAGAACTATCTAGTAAGGCGATATAAGCTTCTTCATTTTCTCCGTAGATATTGAAATCACCGCAAATAATAAAATTTGCACTGTCGGATAACAGGGCTGTTGATTTGCGTATGCTGTCAACTTCCGCTGCCCGTAAAATTTCATTTTCTCCTCCTGAACTCGCTTTTAAATGCAAGGAATAGATGTAAAATATTTCATCAGATTCCTTACGAATCAATTTAAATTGATTTATATCTCTCAACGCAGTTTTCACCGGAGTATTGGAAATGAAATCAAATTTATCCTTCCTGTAATAAATACCATTATCAGTATCATAACTATTAATAAAAGTACCCATTGCGTAATTGGTATCTATTTTTGATATTACACTGTCAAACAATCTATTCGCGCCTGATAATTCGATCAATTCCTGAACTACCAGTAGATCGGGATGAATGCTTTCAATTACAGTGATCAGAAAATGTTCTTTATTATTTCCTGTATTGTCAAAATTTAAAACATTATACGACATAAATGTACAGGTATCCTGAGCCCAAAGTGATGAACAATAAATACTCATAAAAATCAATACACAACATTTTCTTTTCATTATAAATATTTCTTTTCAGTAATAGACAAAAATGCTTAATTTGAGAATTATTTTGATATTACAAATGGCAAACATGTTTTCCTATGCTCCTGTTCTACAATCACCATGTAATTTCCGGAAGATAAATGGTTTATATCGAGTGTGATCGTATTTGTGAACTTATCATTATTATTGCGAAGTAATAATTGACCCTGTAATGTATAAATAGCAATAGTGGAAGATCTTACGGAATTTAATAAATCAATATTAAGAGTTTCAGTTGCAGGGTTGGGATATAATGAAATATTGTTATTAATTCCTAGCTCATTAATAGTTGTTGTAACCTGAAATGAACCTGATTCAATATCAGCGCCACAGTCGTTAGTTACTACCAATGTCACGTCCCAGGTATCGGCAAAGGGATAGGTATGCCATGGATTTAATTCATAGGAAATAACTCCATCTCCAAAATCCCAATAGGTAGTTAATACATCAGTTGAAGTATTTGTAAAAACCAGAGTTAATGGTCCAATAGATTCTGACGAAAATGCTGCAATTGGCAATGGAGTAATTGTGAGATCTATTGTATCGCTGCTTGCACATCCTGTTAATGGATTTAAAACATTCACATAATAAGTGCCGCTTTCGGTAACAAATAAAGTTTGTGAAATTGCGCCTGTATTCCAGAGATATTCAGACCCAATATTATCTGCATCCAGCATGGTGCCTTCACAAACAACACCATTATCGCCTAATTCAATTATTGGTATGGGATTAACTATTACCTCTGAAGTATCGGAAGTAAAACAAGCGATGTTGGAATAATAAATAACCCAATAATTTCCTGTCTCGTCAACAGTAATAGTTTGTGTACTTTCACCTGTGCTCCAAATATAGTTTTCTGCACCGGGTCCTGCATCAAGTGTTACGGTTGCTCCTGTACAAACTGATTCATCAGTGAGTTCGACAACGGGTGGTGTAACAAAATTTATAGTTTCTGTTACAACAGCATCACAGGGTGTAACTGCAAATCTCCATCCTTTTTCCACCATAGAAAATGGATTTTGATTATATAATTCATTCGTTACATAAGCAATTGTGCCATCAATATTTTCAATCCCCTGAGTGATGTCTCCACCATCATCCTGAATATCAGTTACATGAAAATCTATCGCATTGGAACTTTCATATAATACGATCTGTCCTGTAATTGTTTCGCCCCCACCGTAATGGGTAACTTCATTATAATCTACAATAAATCGGCGATTTGGAGTTATACCTTGAATTTCATATCTGATATCACCACCATCTCCGGGGTTAAGATCAGTCCAGCAAAGTGCAATTATGTTGTTTGGATAAGTGCCATTCGGAAAATGTTGCACGGAATAGGAATTTGAACCTGCGCTAAACCCGATTAATCCGTTTGAGGACACAAAAAGATGATCATAAACGTTTCCAAAAAAAGTAAAATTAAATCCTATATCAATATTATCAATATAGGTATCATCGCCGAGAATAAGATCCTCAGGAGAGGCCAGAAAATAGGGTGCAAAAGGAATTTCGGTAACTGTATATTCTGCTTCAGTTACAAAAGCATATGTGATGTCGGTACTACTTCCAACACCTCCCACAAGTGAAGGATCCAATTCGCCGGTTTCTGGATCTATAATTCCATCTCCACTCCAGGTTCCGCCTCCGGCAATGGGACTCGGAAAATAAGTGCCTCCTGCATAACAAATATTTTCCGGAAACCCTGTGGTTAAATAGGTGGAAGTATTATTAACAAAAGTGCTGTTCGTGTCATTAGCTGCGATTTCATCACCTAAATATGTAACCCAGCTTTTTATCTCATGCAGCCCTTCGGCAGAAAGATCTCCGTTGGTATCAAAGTTATATAAATAGGTATTTCCTGCGGGTAAGGTTCCTGCAACAGGTTCCGTAACCGGAATTCCGCCATCAATGGAATAACTTACAGAGAAACCTGAGGCATTTTCAGTCCCATAGTTTTTTATTGTTACTGATATCGGTTCCGAAACAGTAAGTTCGCAGGCATCAGGTAAATCGGTTACGGTTAAAATAGATAGATCGTTCTCCAACCCAAGAATATTGAGTGTATAATCCTCCGCCTCTCCATAGGTTTCTATACCACAGGCATCAAAATCGAGGCTTGCATATACACATCTGATGCGCAACCTGGTCAATCCCGGGAGGGCTGAAAGTGGTATGGTAAATGGAACTAGGATATCATCACCGGCACCAAGACTAAAACCGATAAATATCTCCTCATCTGAAGCAAAAGCAAGATCCTGATCATAATCGATCCATGCCCGATAGGATTCACCGAAATCTGGCGTATTAACAATATGAATATCGTAGGTATTTCCTACAACGAGGGTAGTAAAAAGGGCTGTAAAGTCAGAATAACCGCTGCCATCACCTCCACCGGAACCAAGATTGCTGATGGTATTTAATTCAAAACCATCAATATAATCGTTGTCGGAGGTGCCAAGAGTATAATCGGGAATACAATATTGGCCGTGCGAAATTCCTGTTGTTATTGCAAATAGCATTAACAAACAGCTGACTTTTTTCAAATAGGTGTGATGGGTTAAGGTTAAATTATTTATTCATTGTATCCATATACATCACCATTTTAGGTGCGCGTTTGGCAAAATAATCGTTAAATCTTGCTGCATCCCAGAAGTTGCCGGCACTATCTCTAAGCGGAATAACCTGAATACTGATCTTCTTTTCCGCAAAATTGCCGGTCATTATTATATTGTTATCACTGAAATTTGTGCAGAATTGGGTCATAATATCCTGACTAACAAAATTCATTGCAGTTGCGTCTAATACATACCATTCTGCAAGAGTAAGGTCGGCAGGAAGTGCGATAACCATTTGGTCGTTAATAGTAGCTTTGGTTGGATCTGCAGCGGGTGTTACAGCTTTCACAGATAAAATCCCAACAGTAATAAGGAGAACTGAAGTAATTACTTTTTTCATTTTTTTTCGTTTTGTTGGTTTAAAGATAAACGTATTTTTCAACTATTTAAATAAAAAAACGGCATAATTGATACATTTTAAGAGGGATCAGGCAAAAGTGACTATCCTCTGAGTGTTAGATTCGCCAAGAAATGCAACTTTTGAAAAAATAAATAGAAAAATAAATATTAACCTTAAAATAACTTTCTAGCTTATTTCAGGAGAATAAAACTGGTAGAGGCAAATGGTTTAATTCCTGATAAAGTAACAAGATACACTCCTGTAGATTTAATATTTTGCAGTGAAATTATTTCATTTTCTGAATATATTTTTTGTGTATGCACTAAAGCTCCGGTGGAGGAAAATATATTTAATTCGGCTCCAATAAAATTTACTGTTGTTTTAATATGCAAAATTTCGGTGGCCGGATTTGGGAATAAAAACAGAGTGTTATTTTTGTCCGGATCTGATATCGCAGTACCAAGATCTTTTTCAAATATCATTAATCCTCCTCTTACATTTCCGCATACAAAATCCATATTTCCATCGCTGTTAATATCTGCTCCTGAAATGGTGGAAAAAAATCCTGAGTTATTGGGGAGATAAGCGGTATCTGTGAGAAAAAATTCACCCTCGGGTGCAAGTTCCAACTCATTGAATTCGAAAATAAACCCGCTTTGAGATCCTACCAATAAATACAGAGAATCATTTTCATTGCGATATAAAAATGGCATACTATACCCAGTTATAAACCCCGATTTGCGTACATCAACTCCACCCCAAATTTCATTTTCCAAAATAAATAAAGGATCGCTTGACGTTCCGCTATTGCGATAATAATTCAGATTGCCATTTTGTTCTCCGCTAATAAGATCTATTAAATCATCTCCATTAATATCAATTAAAACGGGAGCTGAAAACGCACCCACATCCAGACCCTGATATGGATATTCTATTGCAGCAAAAGCAGCCTCGCCTGCGGGTCCGGAAAGGTTTTCAAGGTAGAGAAACATACCATCACTAATTCCGCCTATCATATCCTCATCACCATCGTTATCAATATCGGCGAATACAGGAGCCAGGTGACTAAAATCATATTGCGCGAGAGCTCCGAAATCTCTGGTAATCAATTCGTACTCAGGTGAAGTTGCAGTGCCAATGTTTTTATACAACCACAATCCACGGCGAAAAATATAATCTTTTCCGTATGTATTTCCCACCCCTAAAACAATATCCAATAAATTATCATTATTATAATCAAAAAATACCGGTTTTGAATATCCTCCTGCGTCCACCATTTGGTTGATGAGAAAAGTATCAGTATTAAATACAAAATCGAAGGTGTCGTTGGTATTTAAATTTTCATACAACCAAACATGTTGGGTATTTAATCCAAGAAGATCATCATTTGGTGTTGCAATAAGATCCTGATCTCCGTCATTATCGGCATCAATTAAATAAGCTGCAGGAAATGTTGACATATTAAAAGGAAGCGTATTTTTCGGAAAGGTAGAATCCTTATCATCCATTTCAGCATAATCAGCAGTACCGGCATTTCTATAATATACAAGATTGTCGCAGGAATTATCGCCAAGCACTGCATCAGCATCACCATCGCCATCTTTATCAAAGGTTACGATTGTGGATCCTATATGGCCGCGCAAATTATTTGCATCATCAAGTGCACCTTTGCAACTTACATGTAAAGATCCGCCGCCACAGGAAAAACCTTCATACATTTCGCCCCAACAATATTCATCTATTTCATAAATTAAACTATCGCATGAATAACCCGATTCAATGGAAATATTTTTATAGAAACGAATAGTACTATTTGAAACTGAAAAAGATAATACATCCATATCTCCATCGTTGTCGATATCATCAATGGATGGTATATCAGTTCTGCTAGTGTATAATCCAATTTTTCCTCCAGCATCATCGGTATATTCCAATGTTTCTTTTGCCAGTTCGAAAGATAAAACTCCTGCTGTCAATATGCCTTTATAAACTTTTGTAGAACCAATAAAATAAGTGAAAATATCTTGTATACCATCACAATTATAATCCCTCAATAAAGCCCAGTCCTCCATATGCGGAAATGCAGCATTGAATTCAGGAGCATAGATATAACTACCGGCACCATTATTAATCATACAAAAATAATTCCAGCCTCCGCGATCGTAAACAAAGAGGTCCTGTTTGCCATCATTATTAAGATCAATTTCAGAAAACTGAGCAGCACTTAACCCACCTGTAAGTGGCGCTTCTATATTCTCCCCCCATTGAGAGAAAGGAATGTTATTTACAGGGATATATTGAGCAAAAATTGTTTGCCTAAATATTATTATAAAACAGGAAAGGAGAAGAAATTTCATTTTCAATGTTTAATAAATTTACCTGTAAATATTTTATTGTGATGTTTATCCGTGATTTCGACAAAATAAATTCCGGGAGAAAGAGTAGTTACATCACAGGTTAATTTATTTGACCCCGGAATAAATTTTTCAGTTCTCACATTCCTTCCATCAACGGAATAGAAGTTTATAATTATATTCTCTGTAACTTCTCCTTCAAATGTGACCCTGTTTTCTGTTGGGTTTGGATAAATTAAAAAGTTGGGAAAAGTAAATCCTTCTTCTAAAACGGGCAATGAGTTTTCATCGCTATACATGGAAATGCCCCCGCGTTGATTGCCTGTGATCAATTCATATAATCCATCGCTATTTAAATCCCGCAATTGAACACTACTGAAAGCACCTTCATCTAAATTATTAAATGACGATGTAATTTTGGTAAATGCACCGGTAAAATCTGCTGTCGGCTGGTATAAATAAATTGTGCCTGATTCGCTTCCAACATATAATTCATATACATCGGTGCCTGTTTTAAGTAGAAATGGAATTGCATGACCGGTTAACACACCAGTTGTGCGCACATCCACGTTTCCCCAAAATTCATTTTGTAAAGTAAATATGGGTGCAGCAGCAGTTCCGGTATTCTCGTAATAATTGAGATTCCCATTTTTTTCACCAATTATCAGATCTTGTAAATCATCACCACTAATATCAATTAATTGCGGAGCAGCATTTGCACCGGGATCTATTCCCTGATAATTTGCAGTAAATAAAATAAATTGTGCAGGTCCGTCAGGAGGTCCGATATTCTTAAATAAGTGCACAAAACCATCCGCTTCTCCCAATAACATATCATCATCACCATCGATGTCGAGATCTCCGAAAGTTGGAACCAGGGAAGTGAAATTAAATGCAGCAATTCCTGCAAAGTCGCGTGTAATTAATGTAAATTCCGGTGTGGTTGTAGTTCCGGTGTTTTCGTACAATGCGAGTTTGCCAACGTTATCTCCGCTGACAAAATAACCGTAATTGCCAATGATCAAATCATCAAGTCCATCGTAATTATAATCAAAAAATACTGGATATGCTCCTTCCCCAAGATCAACCATATCGCTTACAAATAAAGAATCAGTTTGAAAATCGAATTCATATGTTTCATCATTAGAAACATTTTCATAATAGGCTACATTAGTTAAATTTTCTGCAAGGTTGATATTATTAGGAGAAACCAACATATCCTTTTTATTATCATTGTTCACATCAATTAAAAAAGGAGCTGGAAATATTGGCACTTCATAAGGAAGATCATATTCCGGAAATGTTGTATCCTGGTCGGTAATATGTGCAAGATCTTTATCACCGCCATTCACTAATTTATTTAAATTGCCAAATGCAAGATCTCCTAAAACAATATCCATATCATTGTCAGCATCTTCATCAAATATCATAAAGGTAGAACCTGCATGAACTCCATCAGTTGTTGTTGTAACTCCTTTACAATCGTAAACCAATTCCACAGCTTTGGTTAATCCACTCTCGTAAAAATCACCCCAACAGGAATTTACATGTTCAAGAGCAAAAATTCCACATGGAAGTCCATCTTCTATCTGGTTGTTTATATAATGGTCAACTATTCCGCCAACAGGATTAAAAGTTAATACATCTATATCTCCATCAAAATCTACATCGGCAAAACCGGGAATATCAATATAACCAACAGGCATATCAAAAAAGAACCCTGCTTCCGTAAATTGCAATTTTGAAATATCTTCAATAAATGAAATAGAAGAGCCATCATAATCGGCAAGATAGGTTTTTACTCCACCATCGAAACCACAGATAATATCTTCAATGCCATCACAATTATAATCAACCAGTATTGCCCAGTCAGAAAGAGATGGGAAATTCTGTTGGTATTGTTGCCAATAAAAATAATTTATTTCACCAACGGTACCATCATTAATTAAAATCAGCGATTTATTTCCGGTGCGATCAAAAATAAAAATATCTTTTAATGCATCCTGATTTACATCAATCGCAGAAAACTGTGGGTTATTTAATCCTCCTGCAAAGGGAAATTTAAGTGTATTTCCGAACTGATTTACTTTAATATTATAGTCGTATATATAATTTTGCGCATGTGTATTTTGCACCAGTGCAATTAGTAAAATTAAAGGGAGTATACGGTATATAATCTTCATAATAAGAATATCCCTAAAGATACAAATGAATTAACATTCAAAAACCCGCTTTTATTAAAATTACGTAAATATGATAGGCATTAGCGTTATTGGCATGAAATTGTATTTATGGATAATGAATTAATGCAACATCTTAATTTAACAACAATAAAAAAAGCGAGCTATGAAAGCGAAAAATGTGCAACAGATCGTATGCGCAGAGGGCTCGCGAACTTTTGGGCCCGGACGCGTAACTTCTAAACCTGATCCTGCCGAACAAGGCAGACAACGGGAAATTATTATTATTCAAAAACCTGCTCCGGCATCCCTTATTACGAAATAAATACTTTTAGAAAGGATATCCGATAGCGATATTAAGTGCTATTTTTTTGGCTGGAATTTCAAAATCCAATGCATCATAATAGTCTATGTATTCCTGCGCAAAGGGTCCGTCTAAAGCCGGATCATATAGCGGGTAGGCAGCGTCGAGTCTTATCACAAAGAGTGACAGGTCGAGTCGTAATCCTACACCAGGGCCAACAGCCATAAGTTTAAAAAGATTTGGCTGCGCAATTTCTGCATGTGGGCGGAAGGGATCCTTTTTGAGGGTGAAGGTGTTACCAACATCAATAAAAACAGCTCCTTCTAAAAGTTTTATGATATCGAAGCGATATTCCAGATTAAATTCAATTTTAATATCTGCTACCTGATCTATACGTGTGTAATCAGAAGTGTCGTAAGCAACATAACCACCAGGTCCGAGTTTGCGCACACTGAATGCTCTTATACTATATGCACCACCGGTAAAAAATTGTTTTACATATGGAATTACATCAGTATTAACAAAAGAAGAGTCTTTAGTTTTAAAAGGAATAGCAATACCTGCATTGGTTCTGCCAACAATTTTATTTTTCGTATTCAAATTCAAATACACGCGATAATCACCATCTACTCTCATAAAGTCAGAGAACGGAGTATTTATTTCTCCCGTAGCTCTTAAGTATTGATCCCAGCGGTGAAAGGTTGGTGCTTGTGTATTTAAAAGCAGAGTGTATCCATATCCCACGATAACTACTTCTTCAAAACTTTGTCTCAAAAGTGGATTTAGATTTAACTCGTTTTTAAATTCTTCCGATATTTCAGGTACTTTAACAATATTGATGGTAGGAATGGGTGCCTTTATAATGTGTTGTCTAAATGCGCGATCATTCTTCGAATTTTCAAAAATTGACACTGCGTATTCAAAAGAAGTGTTGAATAATGTAAAATCATTTACCTGTGCTATATAGTTGAAATTCAGGTTTACATCTGTTTTAGGAAAATATCTTTTTGGGACATTAAATTGGGAGGGCCAATAAAAAGTTGGGATCCTCAACCCCAATCCGGCATTTAATTCCGATGTATTAATAAATGCTTCTTCACCACCCAATTGTGTTTCAATACCTCCCTTTAAATTAATTTTAAATTGATCCAGGTTATGGAAAAGATTTTTATGAGTATAACTCAAATTTATTGAATTACCCAAAAGATAATCGGCAGTTGTGCTTGCATTTACTTCATAAGAAACACCCTTTGCCGGAAGGGGATCAAGTTTTATAAGAAGGTCAATATATTGTAAGTAGGAGGTGGAATCCCAGTTCTCGAGAACCTGCACGGTTACATATTTATACATTCCCAAAGTAGAAAATGATGCCACCGTTCGTTGGATCAATGAATCGGAATAATTATTTTCAGGATTCAAAAAAATGTTATTTGAGATTGATTTTGCTGTATAGTTATCCTTAGAATTTATAAGGTAATATTCTGATCGCAATTTTTTCTGATGCACCCTTTTTATTTTTCCATTTTTGCTTATTTCAAATTGTTTATCAGATGCATTATCATGTTCTAAAAAATATCGGAAAAGGGCATCATCACTTATCTCACCGGTGTCTCTTTTCCTTACCATCTCCATTGCCGCGGTATCATAAGCCATTTTAATATATTTGGCCAAAACTTCCTTCTGACTTTGCCTCTTAACATTAGCGCTATCTGAATAATGAATGGCGTAATCAGGAAAGGTTCCTTCTATATAATCGGTTTCTGAATTTGGGTAAACATAAATATTTTTTATTCTAAATGGGTGATGTACCGTATCGTTAACAGGATTGCTGATCTTCACAAAAACATCAAGTGAATCTTGTCCGGAGGTGCTATCCACTTCGAAATAAACATAATCTTTCTGAAATTTATAATACCCCACATTTCGCAAATTATCGCTGAGGCGAGATCGTTCAGCTTTTAGAAGATCAACATCAAAAGGTTTTCCAGGTTCGAGCTTACTTTTTTCTTCGATCCTGCTTATTCTGTATGCCAGTCCGATATCATTGATCTCATAATAAATATTGCGCATTTTATATAGTGTATTTAAGGTAACACCATAATTTACACTTCCCGTTTTTTTCTTTTGATCATAGGTTACCGAAAAGGTGGAAACTCCATAAAAAAAACCGCGGTTATATAAATAATTATTTATGCGCATAACGGTCTCTGAAATCAGGACAGAATCAACAAGTTGTGGTTTATCTCCTGCCTTGGTTGTGAGCCATATTCTGAATCTGCTTGTATCTACTGCAAGGGGCTTTATTTTTTTCAACAATTTATCGTAGTCGAAAAGGAAAAAGAATTTGGTATCATGTGTTTCCTGAAATTTAATATAATGATCTATTCCTGTATCACCCAACATATAAAGTGAGGTTTTAAGAGGAATAATATTAAATAATTCATCATTTTTCTCAAGTTTGCTCAGATCAACAAGGGCATCCTCGAGCTTTTCGGGGTCAATGTCACCTATAATGGAATCGGTAAAGGTAACAGTGGTCTTGTCGTAGAGATATTCATTAGTTTTGAGATATTTAGTAGCATTACATCCTGTAATAAACGGAATGGCGCAAATAATTACAGCCACTAACAGATTAAATGAACTTATATGTTGACGAAGGCCCTTATTAAACATTTACAAAACTTAAAACTTAAAAAGTATCGGCAAAATTATACCGAATTTGTTATAGAAGGGGATAAATTAATCACCGAGGCCTTCGTGGAAAAAGCGGATATTAAACTTTTAGCCGCAACAAAAACCTGGTTGAGCGAGAATAAACATAAAATTCCAAAACATATTATTCCGGAGGGAGTGAGCGAAAGCGAAATGGAAAAAATATCCTCCTTTAAAACGCCACAAGCTGCAATAGCATTGATTGAAATTCCAAAACAGGATATTGAAAAAAGTTTAAAAAAGGAGGATTGGATACTTGTTTTGGACGGTATAAATGACCCCGGAAATTTAGGTACTATCATCCGTTCAGCAGATTGGTTCGGAGTGCATACTATTGTTTGCAGTCACGATTGCGTGGAGTTATATAATCCAAAAGTAATTCAGGCAACAATGGGTTCCTTATTCAGAGTGCATGTGTTTTATATGATTATTGGGGAATTTCTTCAACAATCCCATAAAAAGAAATATGCAGCCACTTTAAAGGGTGAGAACATTTTTAACATAAAATTTGAAAAAACCGGAATTCTGGTCATTGGAAGCGAATCTCACGGAATTCGTCCAGAGGTGCTAAAACACTGCACAAGTAACATCTCTATTCCCGCCTATGGCAAAGCCGAATCGCTAAATGCCGCTGTGGCCACTTCAATTTTGCTCAGCCGCATTCGGGGGTAAGTCTGGAACGAGAAGAATTCTGGATTGGGTGAGTGGTGAATGGTGAGTGGTGAGGTTGCTAAGAGGTTGCCGGGACTTTATTGAATTGATTGAAGGATTTAGATAGAGGGGCGCGTGGTGAGGTTGCTTCGGGTGATAATTTAATTAGGGATCATAGAATGAGTTATGAGTTATGAGTAATTATATTGCTCTGAATTGGCTTGAACTTTATAGTCCTTATTGATGGTTTTAGGTAGGTGGGTGAGTGGTGAATGGTGAGTTTACTCCGAGGTGGCTTGAACTTTATTGTCCTTATTGAAGGATTTAGATAGTTGGGTGGGAAGTGAGTTAGCTCCCAGTACCGAGTAATAGTTAGCGGTTAGGTGTAAAATTTTCAATCAATATTGAAAGACCCTTTTTTTACCCTTTAAAACCCTTCCTTCCTTTTTGAGCATCCGTAGCTTTAGCGAAGGGTGCTCCTTAGAACCTTCCCCTTCGATTCTTCGAATCTTCTCCCTTCGAATCTTCCTATGGACGCGGGAATCGGGACGCGAGACACGGGATTGATTGTCTTTAGATTGAAAATTTTAATTCTGAGTAATAGTTAACGGTAAGATGTAAAATTTTCAATTAATATTAAAAGCCCCCTTTTTTACTCTTTACAACCCTTCCTTTCTTTTTCAGCATCCGTAGCTTTAGCGAAGGGTGCTCCTTAGAACCTTCCCCTTCGATTCTTCGAATCTTCTCCCTTCGAATCTTTGAATCATTCTCTTCGATAAATATTAGGATCCACCCCATCCCTTCTTGGAGTATTATCAGGTGGAGCATCTAAAGTTTGATCGAATACTTTCTCCTTAAAATGCCACATGCCTTTTTTGAAGTAAAAGCCGACATAGGTGCCGTCGGGGATGTAGGTAAAATAAATTCCTTCCGACAACGGGTTTTCCGGTCGCAGGTAACTGATGACTATCATTTCGAGTTTATCGTCATAATTTACATTTGGGGAAGCATCTTCTTTATATTCAACAACAATTCTCGTTTTAGGGTCGGGATTATCTTTAAGTAAAAACATTGGAGAACCAAACATTGGAGAACCGAATTGATCGAACGTGAGCACATCAACTATTTTTTTATTGCTCCATTTATCATTCCCATCCCATCCGAACAACAAATAATAATCCTGTTTTTTATATCGCTGTTTTACAATGTTAAAATAGATACAACCATACCAACTATTTGCTGTTAATACAGTGTCTTGTTCATTTCCGATAAATAAACTCATGTCAATTAATGGTGTCATTTTTAATTGAGCGTTATTCATCTGAATTGTGCCATAATACCTGTACGACTGATCTTTCATGGTCAATTGCCATGTAATAATGCGAAAATTATCATCCTCCGGTTTTATGATTGAAATTGTATTGAGAGAGTCAAAAGGGTAGAGGTAAGAATTTTCAATTTTGAGTGCCTGAACCAGTCTTTTTAGAAATTGAATACAGGCAACTTCTCTTATTTCCCAATTTCTGCTTTGCACAACTGAATCGCCTAAAAACTTTAGGGTATCTTCGTATTGCTGCAACTTCAAATAATTCTCAGGAGTTATTTCCGTACTTTTCTGAGCATTAGCAACAAATGCTGAGAAAACTAAAATGGCAAAAAGGATGTTTCTCATGTTTATTTTTTGGCTGATATGCAGGTCATACTCTCCGGCAAAAATGCCCGAATGCAAAACTCAACCTTATAAATGATATTTGGGTTAGATTTATTGTGTGGAAGAATGTGAATATTCTTGATAATTAATCGCAAATACTTTTATCGTTGTTTATAAAACAAAGGGAACAAACTGAAATCGAAAACAGGATATGCAGAAATTCATCCTTCAATTTGTCTCCTAACACCAAAGGGTTAAGGATTACAATTTACCATTGGTATAAAATCCCTTCCCATTTTTTTATCCCTTTAAATCCGCTCAATCCGCGTCATCCGCGCCTGTCTGCCGACAGCGTCAGCGGCAGGCAGGTTCCCATTTTTTAATTCGTTCATTTATAATTCTTATCTATCCTTCCCTCAGACCTGCACAGGTCTCTCAGACCTGTGCAGGTCTGAGGGCTTCATTCCTTCAATCCTTCATTTTTTACTACATTCTTTCCAAAACTATCGCACTCGCACCACCACCTCCATTACAAATTCCTGCACAACCATATTTCGCGTTGTTATTTTGAAGCGCACTTAAAAGCGTAATAGTAATTCTCGCACCTGAACTTCCTACAGGATGTCCTATAGATACCCCGCCACCGTAAATATTTGTCCTGTCGTGACGAATTCCTAGATCTTTCATATTGGCGAGAGCAACTACTGCAAAAGCTTCATTTATTTCAAAATAATCGATATCACTTATTTCCAGACCAGCATTTTTAATAGCTTTTGGCATTGCTTTAGCCGGAGTTGTAGTAAACCATTCAGGAGCTTGTTGAGCATCGGCAAAACCAATAATTTTTGCTAAAGGTTTTATACCCATTTCTTCGGCTCTTTCTTTACTCATCAATACAACAGCCGCAGCTCCATCGTTGATATTACTGGCGTTTGCAGCTGTTATAGTTCCATCTTTCTCAAATGCTGGAGATAAAGTTGGAACACGATCCATTTTTACTTTTGTATAATCTTCATCCTCACGAATAATTATTGGTTCACCTTTTTTCTGAGGAATTACTACTGGAACTACTTCATTTGCGAAATGTCCATCTTTCCACGCTTCGGCAGCACGGCGATAACTTTCAATTGCATAATTATCCTGATCCTCCCTCGAAAAATTATATTCTCTTGCACAGGTTTCACCGCAACTTCCCATATGTTTATTGCCATAAGGATCCCATAAACCATCTTTAATAACCCCGTCTGTTACTTCTTTATTACCCATTTTAGCTCCCCAACGCTCACTTGCCAAATAATAGGGAACATTGCTCATGCTTTCCATTCCACCTGCTACAACAATATCATTGGTTCCAAGCATAATTGATTGAGCACCAAGCATTATTGCTTTCATTCCTGAAGCACAAACTTTATTAATAGTTGTTGATGGAGTTGAATCCGGAATACCGGCAGCCAACATTGCCTGAGTAACGGGAGCCTGACCGATATTGGCAGAAAGAACATTTCCCATATATACTTCCTGCACATCAGAAAACTGAATTCCTGAACGTTCAACAGCAGCTTTAATAACATGAGCACCCAATTGTGGTGCTGTTAATGATGCTAATCCTCCTCCAAAACTCCCGATAGGTGTGCGGGCAACGGCAACGATATATACTTCTTTCATAATTTCTTTTGCTTATTAATGAATTGGCGCAAAATTAAGTTTCAAAAACCAATTAATTAGCAAATTAGCCAATTAGCAAATTAGCAAATGGAACAGCCGGCCTTGAATTACGCCTCGACCTACCAGGTTTTTTTTAACCTGTGAGGTCTGAGGAAGGCAGAAGAAAATGTAACAATGCCTGTCAATCCTTTTTAGTTGGGATCACCCCGACCTTCGGTTTTATAGCTGCCAAAATACCAGATTGAAAGTTATTATTATTTCGTTATTCTAACAAAATTCCCTTTTCCAACTATTATATTTTCGTTTTTAATTACGAAAGTATAATTCCCTTGCTCTAATTCTTTTAACGATAAAAATATTTTATCTTCACTTTGAATAATTATTTGGGATACAATTTTTCCTGAAATATCATAAACAATTAATTTTCCTTCTGAAATTTGATATTGCAGTTGTATGGTTATTGACTCTGATGCAGGGTTAGGATAAATTAAACAATTTTGAATTGATATATCATTTATTTCGGTTTCAAGAAATACATTTTTGCAAACCATATTATTACCACCGGCATTTGTTGCGATGAGGCAAATATCGTAGTTGCCCGATTCGGCATAAACATGTATTGGGTTTTGTTCGGTGGAGGTATTTCCATCACCAAAATCCCAATCCCAGGCAAATGGATCATTCGTAGTTTCATCAACTAAAGCAATTCCGAGATCAATAATTAAATAAGAGAAATCTGCTTCAGGTTCTGCAATGGCATCTTCAATAATTATTTCTTCACAATAGGTATTTGAGCCTCCTGCATTTGTTGCTGTAAGACAAACTGTAAATGTACCTTCTTCAATATAAGTATGAATTGGATTTTGAACACTTGAAATAGAACCATCACCAAAATCCCATTCCCATTCAAATGGATCAAGCGTTGAAAGGTCAGTAAATGCTACCATTGGGTCGCCGGAATAACTAAATGCAGCTTCTGTGGTTACATAACTGCTAATCGTCACCGTTTTGCAAACATAACTTGTACCACCAGGATTACCTGCAGATAAACAAGCGCTGTAATCTCCATTCACTAAATAAGTGTGTTCCGGATTTTGCAGAGACGACATGTCTCCATCACCAAAAAACCAGTCCCAGGTGGTAGGGAAGTTTGTAGTCATGTCAGTAAAAATTACTGTAGGATCACCGGTGAAGGAAAAATCAGCAGAGGGAGAATAATAGGTATTTAAAGTATCACAATAAGTATCCGACCCAAAATCATTAGTTGCGGTTAAACATACAATGAAAAATCCAGGTTCGGTATATGCGTGCACGGGATTTAATTCGGTGGAAGTGCCTCCATCACCAAAATCCCAGAAATAGGTTACACCATCAGTACTCTCATTCAAATAATATACTTCCGAACCGAAGCCCACAAACTCAATATAATAACTAAAATTTGCAACGGGAGGGTCGCCACCAGCTTCAGAAGCAAGTAAATTATTTATTGTTATCAGGGATAACAGTAAAAGTATATAATTTTTCATGAATGTAAATATAATAAATAGGTTGAACAATTAATAATGGATTTTTATATTTTACATTTTTACGACTCATTTTTTTAAACAACCATCATTCATCTAAATAGAATTCCATATTTCTTAGCTTCTAAATATGGTTATATTTTTTTTTAGTTAAATTTAATTCATACAATGCTTCAGCATATTATTATTTGGCTCATTGAATCAATTCAATTCGGATATCCGGTTGTTTTAATTTTATTGGTCATTTTGTATATAAGTAAGATCAAAATTAAAATATTTGATAAGACACTTTTTTTGCAAATAATAAACGTATTAACGGCCGTATGTGCTTTAGGGATATTATTATGGAATTTCGAGTATGTCACTTCAGCCTTTGATAAAAATATTATAAATAATGTAAACCCAAAAAATGGTAATTCAAGTGTTTTGAAAGTAATGGCCTTTATATTTATTTTATGTGATATACTGTTACCTCAGCTATTTTGGATAAAAAGAATAAGAACAAACATTTGGATCTCATTTTTCATTATGTTATTGATGAATTCAAATGCTATTATGATGCGCTACACCATATTTTTAACGGGTAGAGATATCTTTACCCATGATACTTATTTTGTAATAACTGGCAATTCATTTTTTCACAACATTTTTCCCGGGATGGCTACCTATTTAGCTTTAGTAATTATTATATACCTTGTCAATAATAAAGTGAGGGGATACAAATTAAAATAATATTAAAGTTTTCATATTCTTTCACTTTTACGATCATTCCCCATGCTTTATAAGAAAACTGAAAATACCTTATTGAATTTTACTTTTAAATAATTACTTGATGAATTAAATTACTTCCAAAACTATAAGGTATCTCCGCAAGAGTGTTAATATTTTTTGTCAGAATGAGATTTGCCTTTTTGCCAACCGCAATTGTTCCCACTTCATTTTCCAGTTCCATTGCTGCTGCTCCGTTTATAGTTGCAGCATTAAATGCTTCTTCAGTAGTGAGTTTCATTTGAGAGCAGGCAAGCGCAATTACAAAGGCCATATTTCCCGATGGTGCGGTTCCAGGATTAAAATCACTCGCAAGTACTAAGGGTAATCCGGCTTCAATTATTTGCCGCCCCGGTGTATAAGGAATATTAATGAAAAAAGAACAACCCGGCAAAGCAACAGGTAAGGTTTTACTGTTTTTTAATGCGTTGATCTCTGTTTCATTTAAATATTCGAGATGATCAACACTCAGAGCGTTGTTTTTTATTGCAATATCAATTCCTCCGCTATTAGTAAATTGATTTACATGAATTTTCCCCTTTAAATTATATTTGGAAGCAGCTTGCAAAATTTCATCCGTTTCTTCATTTGTAAAATATCCTTTTTCACAAAAAACATCACAGTAATCGGCGAGACCTTCCCCTGCTATTTTGGGCAACATTTCCTCAATAATTAATTTGATATATCCGCCGCGATCATTTTT
>JAYSYX010000312.1:0-8402 GCA_043727235.1 Bacteroidota bacterium | reverse complement strand
TTGTGTGACCCAATACTACAATTAACTTTGAACCCGCAACCTTGCAGGCAAATTCCATACTTCCTAAAATATCCTCATTTAAAATATTTCCTGCTATGCGGATACTGAAAATATCTCCCAATCCCTGATCAAAAATTAATTCAGCTGAAGTTCTGGAATCGATACAACTCAAAATTGCTGCAAAGGGAAATTGACCACTTGAAGTGTCATTCACTTGTTCCAATAAATTGCGATGTGCCTTTATATTATTTACAAACCTTTTGTTGCCCTCTTTCAAAATATCAAGTGCATGTTCCGGTGTTAATTCGTTTTGTGTTTCTTTAGTATGTGATCTCATTTAAAGTTCTTGACTGTTGTAAGTGGGTAAATTTAGAGCGTAATTACTAAATAATGTAATTTATAACGTTTGATGCAAAATTACCCTAAAAAATATATCCTAATGAAAACCCGGCGTCAAACAATAAAGGAGAATCTCCCGGCTGCGTATGCCCGAAATCATGTAACCCATCATTGTAGGTGTAATCAGAATCGGGATTATTTTCTGAGATCCAGTTTTTACCATAACCAAATCCGAACCAAAAATCAAACACTATAACATCAAAAGCCTTTGTTTGTGTCCCGAAATAAACAAATTGAGAAATAGAAAAATCAGAGCCCGTTATATCCTCAAGGTTTATTTGTTCCTTTTTATAGTGATAATAACCTAACGACAAAGAAGGTTTTATATATACTCCCTCAAAAATGGAATAGTTTCTCGCATTTTTATAATCGCTTGAAAAATAAAAACGAAATCCAGCTCCGCCATAAGCACCCACAAAAGCATCGTAAAAATAATAATCACCGAGATTCATCCCGATGAAACCCGCATCTACATCAAAGGAAAAAACTTTTGTTTTAACAGTTTCAAGCGATAGTCCCAAACATCCATTTACCGGCGAAAAAAATTCAAATTTAATAGCATGCGTTTTAATTGTGTCCGCCGCTGCGGATTGGGAATTTACCCTTGAACAGAAAATTGACAGGAAGAAAATTAGCAGTAACTTTTTCATGATACTTTAAATAAAATAAGATCAATAAAATTAAAAATAAACCTAATTTATTTTAATAGTATTCCAATTGACAAACCTCCGTCAAAAATAAGAGGGGAATCACCAAATTTAACGTAACTGAATTTATATCCGGTCGGAGTATCATAATAATCAAAAAGCGGATCCAATTCATCGCGATTATCATTTATCCAATTTCCTCCATAACCCAATCCGAACCAAATATCAAATGTTACAATATCCGATAATACCCATTGGTTACCAAGTGCAAGCAAAAGTGAAAGGGAGAAATCACTACCTTCAATTGTAGTTTCAAGGGTTGTTCCGCTTATATAATCATAATATTGCCAAAGATCTTCAAAAGTAAAAAAATTTGCAAGTAATAAGGGTTTGAAATAACCGCCTTTCATATTATTATTTTCTTGCATACTATTATCTTTTTTAAAATAAAATCTTGGTCCGGCTGCAACATATCCACCTAAAAATTTATCGTAAGCAAAATAATCGCCGAGCTGCAAACCAATTAATCCAGCATCGATATCCAGCGAAGCAAAATTGGATTTTGTTGTTTCCAGTGAAAAACCAAAACACCCTCCTACAGGAGAAAAGAAATCATATTTTAATGAATGGGTTTTGGTGATATCATTAGTTTGAGAATATGTATTACAGTATATTATAACCAGACTTAATAGTATTGATAGTTTTTTCATAAAAAATGAGTTTTATTTAGAATAATAATTAAAAGTAAAGCATTTTGATGAGTCCAACGAAAACTTCCATAAGCATTTTCCTATTAATGCCTATTTTGTTTTTGGGAGCACAGTTTTGCTCACTTGTTCAGACAGGTTTTTTCTTCTCCTTCACCCATCTCCACATTAAAAAACTAAAAAACAAGCTAACCGCACTAATTTTAAAAATGAGGTTTTTATCCTCCGCATCAGATATAAATTGCGCTATAAATAAACTTACGATCAATTGCGGTATCACTATACTCATGTTAAAAATTCCCATAAAAAGTCCCATTCGCTGTTTATTTACTTTTTCGCTCATAATAGCAAAAGGCAGACTCACGATTGCAGCCCATCCAACACCCGCAATTGCCATACAGATATATAAGGTAGTTACATCCCTTCCCAAAAAAACAATGAGTGCATATCCCAGACTCATGATAAGTATACAGGTTGATTGCACGGCAATTCTTCCAAATCTTTTTGTGAGCGGTTCCAGAACAACAGCCGGTAATATTGCTCCAACTGCATTTAATATTAAAAAGGAATAACCTATTATTTTACCGATACTGTTTTTTTGCTCATCATCAAGTGATGAAGATTCGTTAGTATTAAATAACATCTGGCTTGCATAGGCAAACATAAAAACAAACATAGTTTGTACTCCTATCCACGAGAATGCATTTGCCAAATAAATTTTTATCAGTTCATTTACTTCTGCTTTTTGTGTATGAGCCTGAACATCTAACGCATTTATTTCTGAATCGGTAATATCTGCCTGCAACGTTTTTGGTTCTTCAATAAAAAAAATAGGAATAATAGAAAACGCAAGAACTATAAATACTCCCACATAAATTAATGTATAATTATCAAACCAGGCACCAATAAAATACGCCAATACACCCATGGTTCCTGAAACCGTCTGCATCCACGTATAACCCTTTGTGCGGGCTTTACCATCGGGAGTAACATCAGTAATGATACTTCGAGTAGGATTGAATCCAAGGTTAATTGCAAGGTCAAGAGTAGTTGCAACTGCTAATGCAATAGGAATTAAACTCTGTGCTCCAAATAGTTTTTGAATAACATCCAGATTTGGCAAACAAATTAACATGAGAGCCGCAATGGTTCCACCAATCAAAATAAATGGCCTGCGTCTTCCTCCCCAAAACCAGGAATTATCGCTGACCAATCCAACCAATAATTGCATTACCAATCCCGCCAGTGGTCCGCTTGCCCATATAAGTCCGATTTCTTCAATTTCGAGATCGTATTTAGTAGATAGTATCCAACTCAATGCACTTATTTGCACACAAAGTGCAAACCCCATAGCTGTTGCCGGCATTGCTAATATGGCATAAAAGGAGTTGGTTAATTTTTTTTGAATGGATAACATGTGTTGATTTTAGTTTTACAAAACAGGATCTCAAATGGAGCAATAAAAATACAAAATGATCTATTGGTGAAATCAGGTTAAAGATAAATATATCTTGTTCTGAAAATTACTAAATTGCAGCCGATATACGGCACAGATATATGGAAAAACCACGTTTAAGTTTTTGGCAGATATGGAACATGAGTTTCGGATTTTTGGGAATTCAATTCGGGTTTGCGTTGCAGAACAGCAATGCTTCCGCAATACTTCAAAATTTTGGGGCTGATGTACATAATCTAAGTTGGTTTTGGCTAGTTGCTCCATTTACCGGTATGATAGTTCAACCTATTATCGGTCATTATAGCGATAATACCTGGAACAAACTTGGACGCAGAAAACCTTACTTTTTGGTAGGAACAATTTTATGCTGTATTGCACTGGTAATGCTTCCAAATTCTGCTTTATTTCTCAGCGCTAAATCTGCTCTTTTAATTGGAGCAGGGTTTTTAATGATCATGGATGCCAGTATCAATGTTGCTATGGAACCATTCAGAGCTTTAGTTGCAGATAATTTGCCTGATAAACAACGCACCTTAGGATTCTCAATTCAAACTTTTTTAATTGGTATTGGCGCTGTTGCAGGTAGTTGGTTGCCTTGGTTTTTAGCTAATGTTGGAAGTGTTTCCTCTGAAGCCCCTCAGGGACATGTGGCGGATAATGTGACTTTTTCGTTTTATATCGGTGCGATCGTTTTTTTTGGTGCCATTATGGTTACCTTGATTTTTGCCAAAGAATATCCTCCAAAACAATATGAATTATATCATGGAAAAGCTAAAAGAATAAAACATGGTCTTGGCGAAATTTTTAATGATTTCGCAAAAATGCCAAAAACAATGAAACAACTCGGACTGGTTCAGTTTTTTAGTTGGTTCGCTTTATTTGGAATGTGGGTCTATACAACACCGGCAATTGCGCATCATATTTATGGATTACCTATTGATGATACTTCAAGTCCAACTTTCAGAGAAGCAGGCAATTGGGTGGGAATTATTTTTGGAACATATAATCTTGTAAGTGCAATTTATGCATTATTTCTCCCTGCAATTGCAAGAAAAATAGGTAGAAAATTAACTCATGCTATTTCATTAACGGCAGGTGGTGTTGGATTGATCTCTATATTTTTTGCTTCCAGTCCTGAAATGTTATTATTTTCCATGATAGGTGTTGGTATGGCCTGGGCAAGTATTTTAGCAATGCCATATTCCATTTTAGCGGGAAGTATTCCCGCTGGGAAAATGGGTGTGTATATGGGAATATTTAATTTCTTTATTACCATACCGCAAATTGTAAATGGAATTTTTGGCGGACCAATTGTGCATTCTATTTTTAATGATAATGCAATTTACGCTATTGTGATGAGCGGAATATTTATGTTATGCGCAGCAGTTTCTGTAGTTTATGTGCACGATGATGGTGATATTACTGCAGTTAAAACGAAACCAATTTCGTAGAGATTTTTTGTAGGTTTAATTCAAATTTCTCGCCTCACTCGAAGCCATCTCATAACTCATGTAAGCCGAGAATGAGTAATGAGTAGTCAGTCGAAAACCGAATAAATGTATCATACGAAATAAATTTTTTTGGAGAAATCAAATTTTCCTCCCAAATCGAAGTAAACTCATTACTCATTACTCATTACTCATTACTCATGTAAACCGGGAGTAATGAGTAGTCAGTCGAAAACCGATAGTTGTATCCTCCGAAATGAAACTTTAATGGAGAAATTTAATTATCCTCCCCACTCGAGGTAAACTCATTACTCACTTGTCCGCCGCAGCTTTAGCGAAGGAGGATAACTCATTACTCATCACACAAACTTCTTAAGTATAGGCGTTTTTTGCATGATATAGACCACCAGCATGGAAACGGAAACCACTACAACAGCAGCAATCGGAATAACAACTACAGGCGCAAATCGAATTGCCGGTGAATAAAAAAACATGGTCAACCCTTCAAATAATTCGATGATCATAGGATGCACCAAATAAACTCCAAAGGTTAAACTGCCAAGAAATGCAAGTCGCTTGAATTTTTTTTCTGAATATCTGGTAAATGCTTTCATCGCATAATATTCCAACAAAATAAATGCGGAAATTGATTGAATAAATATTCCAGGACGATGATGTGATAAATAAAAAGGTTCCACCTGACCGCGCATACTGCTATCGAGCCAAACAATAAAAATATTAAGCAAATAACTGGCAACAAATATGATCCAGGTTATTTTAATTTGTTTCGGATTAAATTTATATTGCATCAGGTAAAATCCCAAAACATAAAAACCCAAATAAGCAGTTACCACAGGAATATTTAATCCCAATTTAAAAGAAGAATAGTTGTAGATAATTGGCAATATCACATTGGAAAAAATCCAAAGACCCAATAAATAATAAAGATCCGATCTGGTTAATACCGGAATTATTCTTCGCAAAAACGGAGTTACCAAATACATCCCAACAATCATATATAAAAACCACAAATGGTCATATACAGGTCCCGAAATAGGATTTTTGAGAATGCTGAACATAGTATCCCAACTAACACCACCTTGTAAATAATGATGATTTGCAAGAATTTTTATTTCGTAAACGATAGTCCAAAATACAAGTGGCACCAATACCCGTACAAACCGTTTTTTAAAAAAGGAAGGATAAGATTCTTCCTTATCTAATAAGAGTGCTCCGCTTATCATTAAAAAAACCGGCACCCCGGCTCTTCCGAAAACATCAAAAAACAAACAGGTTATCCAGAAAGGACTATTTACATCTAATTCGCGCCACAACCAGGGTGTTGCTACATGCAACTGCACAACAGCAAAAGTGGCCACAAAACGCACAAGGTCGAAATGAACTGCACGGTTTTGAATCAGGAGCGATGGGTTGGTCATGAAAATTATTCAGGCTTGGGCTCGTAATGTTTTGCGGCGTGAAGGTAAGAGAAAAATGTGAATGGTGAATGGTGAGTGGTGAGTGGTGAGTGGTGAGATCGTTCGCATGGAGCTTGTGGTTTCAAGTATAAATCCGGATTCTGGTTGGTAAGTATTTTGGACCTGACTGCCGTCAGGCGGGCTCACGCCTCACGATTCACGAAAATCATTCCCCCACATCTATCAATTTCTGCGTTTTAATCCCTGCCATATCATTCAACATTTTTATTTCCTTATTTATGATGCCATTTAACTTATTGAATTCCGTATTAATTCTTATGTTTAGATCTTCATATTTTTCGAACATACTTTTTGTAGGAGCTGTATCTGCCATTTGTAAAAAATAATTTAGACCGGCTAATTTTTCTTCCAGCACAATTGGAAATTTAAGATTGTCTTCATATGCTAATATTTTAGGATTATGTAAACGTTCCTCAATTGCAATTAAAGAATCAACTATAGGTTGCGCAACATTTCTAAAAGATCTCAATGCAACAGAATCATCTTCCGACTTCATATAATCTTCTATCTGAGATCTGATATCTTTAATAGTTGCTATAGCTTCTGCCATCTCATTTAATTTATCGCAGATCTTTGTATTTAGGTCGAATTGCGCCTGAAGATCTTTTTGTGTTGCAGGATTTCGCGGATCAATTTTAATTACGAATTGTTGTTCACCTATCAATTCATTTCCTAAAAACAATTTCATTTTATAGTTACCCGGCACTGCCAAAGGTCCTTGCAGCGAAGCATCAAAGGTTGCGCTGGTATCACCCTCGGCTTCCGGATAACGCATATCCCAAATGAAATTATGCATTCCTTTTTGGCCATTTAATCTCCCCTCCTTTGTTTTCTTTTTATTTTCATAATATTCATTTTTGGTGGTAATTGGTGTTCTTTTATTATCATACATATCAGAATAAGTAATAATTTCATCGCCATCGCTTTCATAAAAAACCATTCTTAATTCCTTATCCGATTTTTCTTTCAAATAATAACGAACCTTTACACCAACCGGTTCATTTTCGCCGCTTTGATCATCTGCATCATCGGAATTCCAATTAGGACCTGGCGTGCGATATGCTTCGTGTATTTTATACACTAAGTTGATTTTTTCTATTCTGGAAGTCGCTAAGTCATATAAAGGAGTAATATCATCCAATATCCAAAAACTTCTTCCATGTGTTGCAATAACAATATCACGTTCTCCTTTGTGAATCTGAATATCTACAACAGGTGTTGTTGGCAAATTTAATTGCAGACTTTGCCAATTATTTCCATGATCAAAAGAAACGTAAACTCCTGTTTCTAAACCTGCAAATAATAATCCTTTTATGTTCGGATCATTCCTTACACAACGATTATAAACAGGCAAACCATTGGTGATCTTTGTCCAGGTTTTACCATAGTCGGTAGTTTTAAAAATATAGGGCGTATTATCGTCGAGTTTATATCTGGTTGCTGAGATATAACAAGTTCCGCCATCAAAATGCGAAGGTTCTACAAAACTGATCATGCTCCATTCGGGTATATTAGTTGGAGTAACATTGTTCCATGTTTTTCCATTGTCTTTGGAAATAAATACCAAACCATCATCGCTACCTGTCCAAATAATTCCTGCTTCTATATACGATTCTGCAAGGGTAAAAATTGTTCCGTAAAATTCTACTCCGGTATTGTCCAGTGTAACCGGCCCACCACTTGTTTGCAAAGTTTTAGGATCGTTGCGTGTTAGGTCAGGAGAAATTGTTTCCCAGGTTACTCCCGCATCATAACTTCTGTGCACATAATTACTTGTTGCATATAAACATTTATTATTATGTGGTGAAAATATAATTGGAAAGGTCCAGTTAAATCTTTTTAATGCCGTATTTGCACCTGCACCATAATGTTGTTCGGGATTAACAGAAATAATTCTATACAGATCAGATTCTTCATTAAATGAAGAGAATATACCATCATATTCTCCGCCATATGTAATTTTCGCGTTTGTTGGATCAGGTACAATAAATCCAGCCTCACCGCCTGCCACCGAATGCCAATTCTTTTCATCAATACTTCCACTACTCGTACGCGATTTTATTTTTAAGGATGAATTATCCTGTTGTCCTCCATAAAGGTTATATGGAAATTCGTTGTCAATATTTACATGATAGAATTGTGCCGTAGGAATATCAGTGTCACTCCAGGTTTCTCCATCATCAAAAGTAACGGATGGGCCGGCATCACTTCCGATAATATAATTATCCGGATCCTTTGGATTGATC
>JAYSYX010000311.1:0-3264 GCA_043727235.1 Bacteroidota bacterium | reverse complement strand
ATGCCGTTTTTCTGGCACAAGATAACAGGGTTACAGCAACAGATGCTTCTGAGGCTATGTTGAGAGTCACGGAGGAAAAAATTGATCAAAACGGTCTGCAATTAAAATGTAAAACCATATTATGGAATTTAAATGATCAATTTCCTGGTGATAAGGAAGAAAAATACGATTATATTTTTTCCAATTTTGGCGGATTGAATTGTTTATCGCCTGATACATTAAAAATTTTATCTTCGGAATTACATTCTCTGTTAAAACCCAACGGGGAGATGATATTTGTTATTATGGGGAGAAAATGTTTATGGGAATCACTCTATTTTATTTTGAATGGTAAATACAAATCGATTTTTCGAAGAAGAAGTAAACATGAGATAAAAGCACAAATAGGGAAAAATTCATTTATAGGAACCTGGTATTATTCGCCAAAAGAATTAAGACATCTTTTTGAAATATATTTCAGATTCTTGCATCAAAAACCCGTTGGATTTTTTATCCCTCCATCTTACCTTGAATCTTTCGTAAAACGAAATAAGCGTTTACTACATTTTTTTATACAAATTGAAAAGTCACTTTTTAATGTTGGGGTTTTATCGAATTACGCTGATCATTATCTTATCCAATTGGAGAAGAAATAACAAGGCGTTAAATTTGTCGTCTACAAAGCATGAAGGTTTTACTGACCCACGGTTATTTCATTAGCGAAGATCTGAAAGAACAACAGATCATGAAGCCCTATGTACCTTTGGGGATATTGTACATTTCAAGTTACCTTGAAAAACATGCAGTTGAACATGAGGTTTTTGATTCTACTTTTTATAAGCCGGAGGACCTGCATCTATATATTTTGGAATACAACCCGCAATATATTGGCATTTATGTAAACCTTATGACTAAACTTCAGGTGCTAAAAATAATATCCTTCCTAAAAGGTTCTATGGAGTTAAAGGATACAAAAATTATTTTAGGTGGTCCCGAGGTTCGCAATCATGCAGATAAATTTTTGAGCCATGGGGCCGATTTTATTGTTTTGGGTGAGGGAGAAGAAACCTTTTTGGAATTGGTGCATGTTTTGGATGCGAACGACAAAGAAAAAATTGCCTCAATAAATGGAATTTGTTATTTAGGTGCGAATAGAGAACTGATAAAAAATCAGGAGAGAAATAAAATAAAAGATATTGATATACTGCCCTTTCCAAACAGGAAAAAAGTTGATCTCTTTAAATATTTAGATGTGTGGAAAAACCACCATGGAAAAAATGCAATTTCCATCTCAACGATGCGCGGATGTCCCTATACCTGTAAATGGTGCAGTCGTGCAGTGTATGGATTGAGTTACAGAAGACGAAGTGCTTCATTGGTAGTGGAAGAAATAGTTGCAATTCAAAAAGCATATACACCTGATACTTTGTGGTTTGTTGATGATGTTTTTACTGTAAGTCATAAATGGATGCAGGAATTTACTGCTGAAATTAAAAAACAAAATGTTTCGGTACAATACGAATGTATTACACGTGCCGACAGATTAAATGAAGAGGTTTTTCAATTATTAAAAGACAGCGGATGTTTTCGTGTTTGGATCGGTGCCGAAAGTGGTTCACAAAATATAATTGATGCAATGGATAGACGAGTGGATGTTAATCAAGTGCGCGCAATGATCCAATTGGCAAAAAAATATCAGATCGAGGCAGGAACATTTATTATGTTAGGTTATCCCGGTGAAACTGAAAGTGATATTATAGAAACTATTCATCATTTAAAAACTTCCAACCCCGATCATTTTACCATTACAGTTGCCTATCCAATTAAAGGAACTGAATTATATCAGGAAGTGGAATCAGATTTTATTGATCCATTGCCCTGGGACAGCTCCACCGACAGAGATATCACCTTTAAAAGAACCTATACTGAAAAATATTATTCCTATGCTGTCAGGCATGTGGTAAATGAAGTTAATTACTATAAAAAACATGCACCCATGTTCAAATTGAAATCACTTGTTGCAAAAGCAGGTATGTGGTATTTCAGAACCCTTAAGTCATGAACAAAAAAATTCTGATCATAACTCCGGGTTTTCCAAAGGATGAAAATGACAGCACCTGCGTACCCTATTTACAAGACTATTTAATTGCACTTGGTAATAAAATTGGTGTGGAAAATATTAAAGTAATAGCCACCCAATATCCTTTTAAAAAAACCACTTATTTCTGGAATGGAATTGAGGTTATACCCTCCGGAGGAGAAAATAAAAAATCGTTTCATTATTATTTTGCGTTGAAACGCACAATGAAAAACATTTCGTGTTTATTTAAAAAAGATAAATATGTTGTGCATGCATTCTGGCTGGGGGAAGCAGCATTTATCGGCAATCGCACGGTAAAAAAATTCTTCACCCATATGATAGTTACTTTAATGGGTCAGGATGTTAAAGCCGGCAACCGGGTATTGCGATATCTCGATCGGGATACTAGTTGGTTCGTTGCCTTAAGCAAAAATCAGGCGGAAATATTTAATAGTAATTACAAGACAGAGGCTGATGATATCATTCCTTTTCCAATACCTGATATAGATCCGGAAACATTAAAACAAGAAAGAGAAATCGACCTGTTATTTGCGGGATCATTGATAAATGTTAAACAGCCGTTTCAATTTATTTCAGTAGTTAAAAAATTAAAAAACGATTTCCCTGATATTAGAGCCGTTATGGTTGGTGGAGGAAATTTGTTGGAGAAAATAAAAGAACAAATTGAAACAGAGCAGCTCAAAACAAATATAAAAGTAATGGGAACAGTAGAACGAAAAAAAATATTTGAGTTGATGTCGCATTCCAAAATACTCATACATACCTCATCCTTCGAAGGGCAATGCCTTGTGTATGCGGAAGCCCTGGCTCATGGAATGTATGTTTTGAGTTATGATGTCGGGCGGATAGAAAACACTGCAAAACATCAGATATGCAGCTCTGAAGATGAGTTACGCGACAAATCTTATAAATTATTGACATCTAAACTTAATTTTACAGCTCAGGTGTTTATCAGATCAGAAGAAACAGTAGATTCATATTACAAATTATATTATCCGCAGAAATAAGTGAAGAAAATTAAGGGTATCATATTATTTAATCCAAGGGCAACGGATCATAAACCAAGAATTCCGAATTCGGTTTTATCGGTGGCGGCATCTGTTGAAGGAAAATATGACTATGTAATTGTTGATGGAAATCTGGAATCAGACCCCTTACATAAAATAGAAAATTATTTAAATACA
>JAYSYX010000310.1:0-3269 GCA_043727235.1 Bacteroidota bacterium | reverse complement strand
GACGCTACAAATGAACAAATTTTCAACGGAGAATTCAGGTCAAACCGTGTTAACTTTACCACAAAAAAAAATGCCCTCAAATTATTGGCTCATAAAATCAGAACCCGAAACCTATGGTTGGGAAATATTTGCGAAGGAGAAAAAAACTGCATGGACGGGAATTAGAAATTATGCTGCGCGGATACATTTGCGGGCGATGAAAAAGGGAGATATCTGTTTATTTTATCATAGTGGGGGAGAGAGTGCAGTAGTTGGAATTGCTACCGTAATAAAAGAAGCGTATTTAGATCCCACCGCTACAGAAGGAGAGTGGTATGCAGTAGATGTGAAAGCAGAAAAAAAATTAAAAAATCCGGTAACGCTAAAACAAATTAAAGCTGAAAAATCATTAATCGAAATGCCATTGGTAAAAATCAGCAGATTATCGGTGTCGCCGGTAAGGGAGGAGCAGTTCTTAAAAATTCTCCAAATGGCAAAAGAGGAATGAATTTAATAAATGTGAAATACAATCTTAACTGATTAACACATTTTATAATTAATACAATAAATTGTATTGTTGATACATTACAAATTTATATTTTAGAAGTTTTAAAATGAATAAAAATTAAATGATTTTTCCGATCGCTAAATTTCACCCCGGAAGAATTACAAAAAATATATTAATAATTTACAACATGTTTAATATCAACATGCCCTTCTGACCTCAGAATGATCCAATACACGCCCTGCCCCGTTAATTCTATTTGTTGGTTATTCATTCCGGCAATTGCGTTACCTTGTTTTACATTGGTAATAATTCCAAGAGAATTAATAATTTCCATTGTGTATGGATTGGATTGATACATTTCAAAATCAACATTGATCAATCCGTTTGCCGGATTGGGTGTTATAATGAAATAATTTGTAGTTATATTTTCCACATTTATGATCTCCGAATATTTGAAATTTCCGTCATAATCTACTTGTTTTAAACGGTAATAGGTAGTTCCGATATATGGATTGTCATCAGTAAATAAATAATTCATTGGAGACTCAGAATTGCCTGCCCCTTCAATTTTTCCAATTTCCAGAAAATTTTCGGCGTTTATTGAATGTTCTAAAATAAAATAATCGTTATTTATTTCAGAAGCAGTGGCCCATTCCAGAACGTTATCGGCACCTGACGTATTTCCAACAAAGGCTGTTAATTCTATAGGCAATAAATAGGTTTCACAACCAATATTTGGAGGTCCGCCGAAATTAAAAGTAAATCCCTCTCCTGATTCTGAATAATTATCTATTAATAAAATATAGGTTTCTCCTGGATTCGGAGTCATATGTTTAACCCAATTATCTCCCAAAACTCCTTCTGTAAGATCAACATAGGTAGAACCCATTCCGGTTTCGCCTCCGGAGCTGGAGTACGAACATCTTATAGGCTCCTCTTCCAAAGGGCAAACCAAATCAGGTCCCCATAGGGCGAAGTTGTAATTATCAGCTGGATTTATTGGTGTAATCGTAAATTCAAATTCACCGGGCGAATCGAATGTAAAATAATACCAGGATGATTGATGTTCAGTTGGCGTGAGGCAACCTTTGTTTAATCCTGTAAGATCATCCACCTCGCCGTTTCCGAGACTATTGGAAGAAAATTCTGCAGTTGTACAAAGCTGTTGTGCAGTATAACAATCATTATTCGCCTGAAGTGCCGGATTATCGTCCCAAACACAGATATTAAACGTTCCTGTTCCGCCAAACTTCTTAAAAAACCGGATAAAAACCGTTGATCCGGGCACAAACCCCTGCATGTCTAGTAAAGGCATAAATCCCGGGCCACCATCGTCATCACAATACGCAAAAGTAAGATCATCGCATGTACCAGTATATACGGCAAGCAAACCATCTAAAATGGAACCTTCTGAAGTTTCCACAGTAAACATACCAGAGGCAGGAACTGTGATCTTAAACCAAATATCCTTTCCACTGAACCCGCATGTAGTTACCCCTATACCCGCTGAATTTGTAGCGCCTACAGTAGTAGCAGACTGAAATTCACAGGAGTCTGTAACAATGATCTCAGTTGCCAAACAGGTCGTATCATTTATTGGCTGTGCTTTCAGTATAGCAAAGGAAAATGCCATTTGAACCGTAATCAATATTTTTATACAAGCGTTCATGAGAGTCCAATCAGTTAGGTTTTATGGGGTTGTATGTAATGATGAATAACAACTTTTTATAAATTAAAGAAAATTTCGAAAAAAAACTGCGATTTTAATAAAAGTCACCTAATAGATGCTGATAATAATTGCGCAGGCATCGAACCAGGAAAAAGTATTAAAATACTTGACCTGGAAAACCAAGAAGGAATATCAATATGCCGTTTTTCTTTGAAGACACATTTAACTCCTTCAGGACTTCGGAATACTAATTCGAAAAGTAGTCCCCTTTCCCTGAGAAGAAGATTTTACAAATATCTTGCCGTCATGATAACTCTCCATAATTCTTTTGGCAAGTGTGAGACCTAAGCCCCAGCCACGTTTTTTTGTGCTGTAGCCGGGTTCAAAAACTGTTTTTTGTTTGGAGCGGGGAATTCCTTTCCCAGAATCTGTAATATCGATGATTGCATTGCCCTTTTCTTCGGTGACCTCAATTTTTATATCACCGCTTCCATCAATAGCATCTAGAGCATTTTTTAAGACATTCTCAATCACCCAATTAAATAAAATGGGATTCATTTTTACATTAATTCCGGGAGCAGTATATAAAAAATCGAAGTTTACCTTTTTAGAGGAACGATTTTTTATGTAATCGATGGAATTATTTAATTCAATTATTAAATTTCTTTCGGTCAGATCAGGTTGAGAGCCAACTTTGGAAAAACGATCAGCAATCAATTCGAGTCGCTGAACATCTTTATCCATTTCCTCAACAATATTCTTCTTCCCTTCCATGGCAGGTGATTCCTGCAGATATTCAATCCATGCTACTAGGGAGGAAATGGGAGTACCGAGTTGATGAGCTGTTTCTTTTGCCATCCCCACCCATACTCGATTTTGTTCCGATTTACGAGCTGTGTTGAACAGAGTATAGGCAACAATTAAAAATGCTGCAATAATGAGAAGTTGCACATAGGGATAATACAAAAGCTGGGTATATAAAACGGAATGTTTGTAATATACATATTGATAAATGCCTCCACTAATTTCCAATTTAATGGGTTCGGCAAAATCTTTCATTTCTTCCAGTCTTCGGTTTAAATAGGTACTATCTTCCGCAACTTTAGTAGTATC
>JAYSYX010000309.1:0-8489 GCA_043727235.1 Bacteroidota bacterium | reverse complement strand
CAACTGAAATACAAGGGCAAAATTATGCTTTGTTTAATGAGGATAGGTTTATGACATTTACACAGAGGGATACAGCTGATTTTGACAGTGCATACGTTTTTGTTAAAATAGATTCTGTTGTTGCAGATGGAACTGATTCAATATTTTATTTTAATCGTTTTTTAGATACCTTGAATGCAGGTTCCTGTTCTGCATTGAACGGTGATACTACTTTATTAGGATATAAAATGATAAAAAAAGATGATGTATTTGGCACACATGTTTTTTTTAATAATAATGGAGATAGTATTTTTATCAGGAATAAAATTGCTAATGGCGACATGTGGCATATGTATACATGGCCGGATGGTTCATATGTCAGAGCTACGGTTATTAATTATATCCCTTTTTCACCACTTCCAGACACCCCAGATTCTATTTACCGTGTGCAATTAAATGTATATACCTCTGATGAAATGATAGTCATAGACTCTTTTCCAAATCAAACCAAAATAGATATTTCGAAAGATCATGGACTCATTGAATTTTTTGATTTCAGGATATTTCCTTCTCCCGGTGATTCAAATAAATATTTATTAAGGGGGTTAACAAATCCATTTGAACATAAAGCTGATGTAGATGCAAAAAATGCCTTTGGATTCGAAACCGGGTATGAATTTCATTATAGAGAAGAAATTGCACCAGACCTTACATCAGGAGCCGACAAAAGAATAAGTGCATGGAAATATTTTGTGATGGAAAAAGTTGAAACAACAACTGAAGTAACTTATACAATGGAAAGGGTACTCTTTGATACCTTGTTTATCGATGATCTTCCTTCTTCAAATATTACCTGGGATACCGTTATAATTACTTATGTATATGCTGATTACGGATATCTGGACACTTTAGAATTGTGTGTTTTTGAGGCAACTAATATCGGTTATTCAGATTGGATAAAAGAGGATTCTATTTATAAAGGAATTGCCCATAAATATGTTTATGATTGGTTTGAATATGATAATATAACGGGATGTTTGAGTAATCCCGACAATATTTCTCAACCAGAACAATTATATGGTGATGGCTTGGGTTTAATGCATTTTCAGGACTCCGTAGATGTTGAAAATTATTATAAACTGGATATGGTTTATTTTCATGTTGGTCTGATAGAATGGGGTGAAGCCTATGACTTTAGTATTTTGGATCTCGCTATAGAAAACAATAAAATCTCAGAAATTTCCGTGTATCCAAATCCCGCTCAGGATAAAATTATTGTTAAACTGAAAAATCAGGATAATTACAAAGTCAATATTTATTCGGTTGAAGGCAAAAACGTTTTATCAAAAATAATATCCGGCAATATATTAGAAATACCAATAAAAGAATTGAACAAAGGATATTATTTTATAGAAGTTATAGGTGAAGATGAGTCATATTCAGGAAAATTTATTAAAAACTAACTCACCCTCCTACCCTATTCAACCCTGCCTTTGCCAAACCATTTAAACTGGTGGTATATTCTTTATTTGGCATATCGATACAGAGTTGATAATAATATTTTGCCTTGGAGAAATCTTTTTCTTTTTCGTAAATGGTTCCGAGTTGAAGGGCGGAATTTGCTGCATAAAAATAGGGCAGATCTTCTCCTGTTTTAATGGTTGCCACATAAAATCCTTTGGCTTTATCAGGCTGACCTGCTGCATGCCAGATACGCCCTGCGCGATAGGTGAATTCCGCTTTGTCGCGTTCCTCCTTAAAATCATCCACACTTTTCCCCTCTAATTGTTGTAATGCTTCTTTATAATATCCACCGTCGAATAAAACCCGCGACTTTAATAAAATAGCATTTGGAATCTGTTTACTTTCTGCTTCGTATAAGGCTTGTTTATCGTCATCAATAAGATCGTCACCACGTGTTTTTACGTAATACATGTATTCCCAGTACTTATCCTTATTTCCCTGCAATAATGCATTCCAGGCCATTTTCTGATAAGCTTCCTTGATATAGTTTTTACCCCTGTAATTCAGAATAAATTTTTCAAAATAAGAAGAAGCATCCGATTCCAGTTTTCTTGTTTTAGCAAGACCAAGCATAAAATCAAGGTAATGATAACTTAAATATTCAATTCCCGAAGGCCTGCCTTTTAAAATACCAATTGCAACATCATTTCTACCGGTGCGCATCGCAATACTTGAAACAAAAAAAACATTCAATAAATTTGTTTTGGTGTCCATGTCCTTAACTATGTTCCACGCTGCCACATCATCTCTTCCGAGGTATAATATCAAAAATGCATAATATAAGGTCACCTCGCGCTCAAAAATAAATTCGTTTGTCTTTGAATAATCTATTACTGATTTTAATTCCTTTAATCCCTGATCAATTGTACCATCCATGCCAAGCATATTAACTCCCCATTTATATTGATCGGGAATTGCACCAACTATTGCGTGTAACATTCCCAGGCTTTTTTTATTGGCGACAAAATCAGGGAATTTTTTTTGGTTTTCTTCCAGTAATAAATATGCTTTTCGCACCTCGGTAAATGCACCCAGATATTCTTCAAATTTTAATTTTGCAAATGCCCATTGAATAATTATCTCTGCCTGACAATATAAATAATAAGGTGAATTTTTATCGCCTGTTTCCAATTTATCAAGGCGCAGGGTTTTATTAGGTTCCAACTTATCGAACTCCGCTTCATTTTCGTTGATATAGGTAGTGAGCCAATCGATATAATTTTCTACAAAATAGGGAATAAGATTGCCGGGATTTTCTTTTTTCTCCTGATCGAGTAATTGCCTGCCTTTTGCAAAACGCAATTCCTGAATATAGGTATAGGCTTCAATGCAGCGTTTATTAAAATCGTATTTCTGTGCGACAACAATATGCACAATAAAAAAAGCCATAAAGAAAACAAATGCTTTTTTCTTCATGGCTTAAAATTATTAAATCTGTTTAAATTAATCTTTAGCTTCTAAAATGGTTTCATCAACCAAAATACGGCCACAGTGTTCGCAGATAATGATCTTTTTAGCTTGTTTGATCTCCGCCTGACGTTGAGGAGGAACAACTGCATAACATCCACCACAAGAATTCCTTGCTACTGAAACCACAGCAAGTCCATTGCGATAAGAACTTCTGATACGGTAATAAGCACCCAATAATCTGGTTTCCAGATCTTTTTCTGCCTTGGTAGCCTTTTTTGCCAATTCTGCTTCTTCTTTCTCCGTTTCCTCTATGATGCGTTCTAATTCTTCTTTCTTTTTCTTAAGATCTTTCTTTTTAACCTCAAAGGCAGCTTTTGCATCTTCAATTGCAATTGCTTTTGCATCTTTCCCAACAGTTGCTTCTCTTATCTTTTTTTCACCAAGTTCAACATCCAGCTTATTTAATTCGATCTCCTTTGTGAGGGCATCAAATTCGCGGCTATTTTTAACAGCATTTTGTTGAGTTTCGTATTTTTTGTTCTGCGACTTTGCAGTGCTGATCACATTCTTGCGATTTGAAATATCGAGCTCAATGTCCTTCATTTCAGCTTCAAGCTTATGCATACGAGTTTCGAGTCCCGCTATTTCATCCTCCAGATCGCTTACCTCCATAGGAAGTTCACCCTTAAGGATGGTGATATCGTCGATCTTAGAATGAATTTTCTGGAGTTTCCAGAGTGATTGAAGGTTTTCCTTAACGGTCAAGTCCTTTACTGCTGCCATAGTTTATAGGTAGTTAACAGGATTAGTATTAATTTTTGAAAAATGAACCGCAAAGGTAGGGAATTTTTTCATCAATAAAGCACAGAGCATATCTATTGTGTATTGTTCACTTTCATAATGGCCGATATCCGCAATAAGGATCCTGTTATCTGCATCAAAGAACTGGTGGTATTTAAAATCAGCACTTATATATATATCGGCACCAGCCGCGATCGCGTCACCAAGCAGAAAGCTTCCGGAACCCCCGCAAACAGCCACCTTTGTTATGGATTTCTGCAACAAAGCAGTGTGCTTTACAGCCCCACATTGCATGGTATTTTTAACAAATTGAAGGAATTCCGCCTCATCAACAGGCTGCGACAAGGTCCCGATGAGTCCTGCGCCGATATTTTGATGAAAGTTATCCAGACTGTAAATATCGTAAGCTACTTCCTCATATGGGTGACTTCTAAACAGGGCTGAAAGCACTTTTTGTTCCAGGAATGAGGGAAAAATCACTTCTATACGTGTTTCAGGCTCTAAATGGAGCGCTCCTTTGCGTCCGACATAGGGGTTAGATAGTTCGTTCCCCCTGAAACTTCCTGTTCCTTCCAGGTTAAAACTGCAGTTTTCATAATTCCCGATCTCACCGGCTCCGGCCGCAAAAATTGCAGTTCTAACATTGTCTGCGTTCCCGTGGGGAGCAAAAGTTACCAGTTTTTTAAGATAACCGCGTTTTGGAGATAAAACCCTGCAATTTTCCAAACCGAGTTTTTCGGCGATCATACTATTCACTCCATCGCGAATATTATCGAGATTAGTGTGAATGGCATAAATTGCAATGTTATTTTTAATTGCTTTAATTATTGTTCTTTCGATATAATTTTTGCCGTTCAGCTTCTTTAATCCGCTGAAAATAATCGGGTGATGTGCAATAATTAAATTGCAGTTTAATTGTATTGCTTCATCAACAATTGACTCCAACGAATCGAGGCAAACCAAAATACCGGTAACATCATCGTTTTTATTTCCAACAATTAATCCGGAATTATCATAATTTTCTTGCAGGGATAATGGAGCAAGTGATTCAAGGTAATCAGTAATTTCAGAAATTAACATGCAACGAAGGTAGGTAATATGTTTTGCAGAGAGAAAGTTTCCCGCGGAGGTATTGTGGAGTAGTTTCCCGCAGGAGCACAATAGGTACGATGGAGGGGTTTCCCGCAGAGGGCGCGGAGGTGCAGGGGACGCAGGGTATGGCGGAGTGGTTTCCCGCAGAGGACACGGAGGTGGAGGGGAATCATTTGTTAATTTGTTAATCGGGTAATTTGTTAATTGGCGGAGACCGTGGTTTTAAAATAAAACTTCGGCTGATTAATTATCAATTGTCAATTGTCAATTATCAATTATTTTTTGGTTGTTCATTGGTACATTATTACATTTTCTCACGAAGTAAGAAACATCATTGTGTCAACGTTATCCGCATAATCCCACAACTCCGGAAACTGCGTTTTTCCAAAAGGCGTGTTGCCTTCTGTATTTGATGCCACACATTGAAGGTCTGCACCGATGGTATTTATTTTTAAGGCAAGATCTTCATCGTTAGAATAGCGCTCACAGAAGAGAACGGAGATTGGTGAAAATAATTCTTCCGTTTCGCGTATCATAAAAAAATCGTTGGTGAGATGGGGTGTTTGATTTAATAATAATAGGGCGCGGTTGTAGTCGTAATTATTGTTGTATTTTGTATTGTCGGAGATGTAACGGAAATTGTCCCAAATGCGAAATAATTTTTCGAGGTCGTATAATTCGGGAATAAATATTTTACTTACGTTTCGACAACCGAGACCATAATAATAAAAAACATCTTTGCCGAGTTCGAGAATTTCCTCGTCGGTTTCGTTGCCGGTAATTATTGCTACGGAGGTTCTGTTTCTGCGAATGATATTGGGATATTTTCCGAAATAATAATTAAAATAACGCGCCGAATTATTACTTCCCGTTGCAATTACCGCATCAAAATTTTCGAGCCTCTCCACAAAAATTATTTTATTTTCAAATGCAGGTTCTATATTAATTAATTGTTTGTGTAACCAGGGAAAAAAGAAAGTGTCTTTTGAACTGAGTTTTACCATTGCGGTATGTCCGCTGATGATAACACTCAAAATATCGTGCATTCCTACAAAGGGGACATTCCCGGCCAATACCAATCCGATGGTTTTATTGTTATTACCGCTGATGGAATATTTATTTGCCCAGGCAGTTAATTTTTCGGCATTAAAAAAATTCTCGCGAAAGTTTTTCACCATCATCTCACAATGAAAACGTGTAAACCAGGGATTAAACATTTCGGTTTTTGCAAAAACTTCGGAGAGCGATTCATTTTCGAGGTGAAGTAAATTTCCAACTTCGGATAATACTGATATTCTTTTTGATAGATTCATTTTCAATATTTTGACTACGCTTATGTTTAGATCGCGTGAGGGATAGCAGCGGAAACCCTGTCTGCCGGCTGCGCCAGCGCCAGGCAGGCCCACAGCGAGGCACGAGCGAGGAGTTGCAGCGGATAGCCCGTCCGTCAGCTGACGGACACGCCCAAAGTAACAAACTATGGGATGCAAAGTTACCTTAGCTTTTGCAATTTATGAATTACTAATATGCTGCTTAAATATTCCTGCCATTCTTATTTAGACAGATTATAAATATTCGCTTAACTTTAATCGTGCTTTGAAATATCGCTGTGCTGCATTTATATTTGACCGAAAAATTTAAGAAAAACAATTATGGCTATTATAATTACCTCGGATTGTATCAATTGCGGAGCTTGTGAGCCCGAATGTCCGAATAACGCAATTTATGAGGGTGGAGTTGAATGGGCTTTTGCCGACGGAACTACCGTAAAAGGTTCGGTTACAATGCTGGATGGCAGCACAATGGAGGCTGATCATAAGAATGCACCCATATCGGATGATGTTTATTATATCGTTCCGGAAAAATGCACCGAATGTCAGGGGTTTCATGAAGAACCACAGTGCGCTGCCGTGTGTCCTGTTGATTGCTGCCTTCCCGATCCTGATCATGTGGAGACCGAAGAGCAATTGCTTGCCAAAAAGGCCAAAATGCATATTTGAAACTCAGAATAGTACTACAAGGCGCCATCTTATTTAGGTGGCGTTTTGCGTTTTAGTCCAATTTATACAAAAGAAAGGAGCGCAGCGAACTGCACTTTTGCATTAATCGGACTTACCCTGAATAGAAAATCCGTCGAAAAACTTTTGGGTTGAATTTAATTTTGATAGATTTTCTTATTCAGGGTTATTTAGTCGCAGTGCCCTTAATAATCACAGATCAAACCTGAAAGAATTTCGTACGCATGAACATTTTTTTTATGTCATGCCTACGGCACTTAGGTGCTATTTTACCGTGGATTCTACCAATATATCATCCCTAACGGGATTAACCCAATGGTAAATTTAATATTCGTATTACCCCAAATAATTATGATTGCTAAAAAAAAACCATCCACAGTGGAGGATGGTCCAGTCTTATGGGTTGAATTTAATTTTGATAAAATTTATTATTCAGGGTAATTCAGGAAAGTACCCGATTACATAAATAACCTGACCTAACATTGTCGACTTCAGGGACATTTTTTATATGTCGTGCCTATGGCACTTGGGTTCTATGTTTACATTGATGCTACCGATATATCATCCCTAACGGGATTAACTCATACCTAAATTTAAAATTCGTATTATCCTAAACACCTATTATTGTTGAAAAAGTGCTGGCCGCCGTAGAGGATGGTATTAATCTTTTGGGTTGAATTCAATTTTGATAGATTTTCTTATTCAGGGTAATTCAGGCGTAGTGCACCCTTTTTATCACAAATCAAACATGTAAGAACATCGTCAGCATGGACGTTTTTAATATGTCGTACCTACGGCACTTGGATTCTTTGTTTATGTTGATGCTACCGATATTTCATCCCTAACGGGATTGGTCCATGAGGTAAATTTAAAACTCGCCTTACACCCAAAGCCTAAAATTGTTGAAGAAGTGCCGTAGGCATGGCATATCGGTAGTAAAAATAAATACGAATACCCTAGTGCCGTAGGCATGACATATTAAAATGTTCAGGAGAAAGGAATACTTCAAATTTGAGAGCTATTTTATGGAGAAGTGTGAATAAATCTGATGCAAAATCAATGTTACATTTATTAAATTATTTCAATCCTTACAAACAAGTTATGGTTAGGATACGACTTCATTCAGGACTATAATCTATATGTTTAAAAATTTTATACTCCACAAAATTGATTTTCCGTTAATTTGCATGAAAATTCTAACATGCATAAAAAGAACGTAGCTGTGATATGCGGAGGTTACACTGCCGAAAAAAATATTTCGATGGGAAGTGGTGCTGTGGTGGAAAATAATATAAGCAGAGAACTTTACAATGTTTTTAAAGTGTTTGTTGAAGAAAATGGATGTTTTGTTCAGCCCGAAAACATTATTGTGAATATGAGCGATTTTAGTTTTTTGCGGGAAGGAGAAAAAATTAAATTCGACCTTGTTTTTAATGCAATACATGGCTCTCCTGGTGAGGATGGTAAAATTCAGGGGTATTTCGATATGATGAAAATACCTTATACCAATTGCGGTGTAGCAACTTCAGCATTAACCTTTAATAAAACCTGGACAAAAACAGTGTTGGGAGATACAGTGCTAAAGGCTCCGGGATATTTGGTGCAAAATGATTCTTCTTCGATAAATATTGCACTCGATGAGATTCCAAAAAACCTTCAACTTCC